>NZ_DAIUCE010000003.1:0-54086 GCF_036846325.1 Ligilactobacillus sp.
AAACAAAGTCCCGGATGAAATTTGCAATTAACTGCAAATCATCCGGAACTTTTGTTAGAGACATGGTTTTTTCCCAGCCTCCTGTCAGCAGATATTCCTGTTATCCGGTCACTTTACCAGATGTGAACCCGTTTTTCAGGGTCAAGCCACATTCCGTCGCCTTCATGAACGTCAAACACGTCGTAGAAGTCCTGAAGGTTCTCAGGCTGAATGTTGGCGCGCAAAACGTGCGGAGCATGCACGTCGATGGCAAGGAGCAGCTTCTGGCGTTCAAGTGACGACTTCATGCACCAGATGCGGGCCCAGTTGAGGAAGAATCCTTTAATATCAGGATTTTCCTCGCCTTTTGCGGCCTCAAGCGCACAGCTCAGGCCGCCGGCATCAGCGATGTTTTCGGAGACGACGAGCTTGCCGTTGCACTTGCCTGCTTCCGTTTCCAGGCCGTCAAATTCGTCAATCATTTCCTGTGCCAGACCTTCAAAATGCTTCAGATCCTCATCCGTCCACCAGTTGGAGAGGTTGCCGAATTCGTCAAAGTGAGAACCATTGTTGTCAAAGGCATGCGAAATTTCGTGCGCGATTACGGCACCGATGCCGCCGTAGTTTTCGCTTGCGGTCTGCTTCAGACTGTAGAACGGAGCCTGAAGGATGGCTGCAGGGAAGACGATGATGTTGAATGACGGATTATAGTACGCATTTACCTGATGAGCAGGCATCTCCCAGCGCGTCCGGTCAACCGGCTTTCCGTAACGGTCAAAGTTGTCCGAAGTTTGAATGCGCCTGAATTCAACGGCGTTATCGAGCAGATTCTTTGTTTCGTCGACAAGATACTTTTTGTAGAGTGGGTCAAGCTCATCCGGATAGCCGACGTTGATGCCGAGCGCATCGAGCTTGACCACGGCTTTTCTGGCTGTTTCCCTGCTGAGCCAGTCATTTGTTTCAAGGCGTTTCTTATAAACGGCAATCATTTTTTCAACCATATGCTGAACGTCTGCCTTGGCATCAGGTCCGAAGTACTTGTGTGCATAGTAAAGACCGACGACTTGGTCGTAGCGTGCCGTTGCAAGGTGATATGCGGCTTTTTCAGGCTTCATGGCTTCCCTGGCACCGGAAAGGGCACGTGAGAACGTGCCTCCGAGGACGCGGATGTCATCGCTCAGGAAACCTGTCGAACTCAGCAGCGTATGTACGAAGATCCAGCTCCTCAATTGTTCAAACGTGTCATCGTTGACGATCATGTCTGCGGCTTCATAGAATTTCGGTTCGGTAACGACGATCTTGTCAGGCGTCGTCCCGACGATTTTCCTTGCGGCAGCTCCGAGGTCGATCGTGGTTGAAAGCCCGGAGAATTCTTCAAACGAATACGGATTGTAGACTTTGACGTAATCGGCACGTTCCGTGCTGTCCTTCTGGAACGGTGCGATCAGGCGGTCGTATTCGATGGCTTCGCTGATCGTCTTTCTGGCAAATTCAGCATCGTATCCGGCCTTTTCGAAGAGTTTTTCAAGCATGTCGGACAAGACCGAAAGCAGGGCGGCACCTTGTTCGTTTCCTTCTTCATAGTACGTCTTGTCCGGCAGGAACAACGGCGTCACGTCTGCGTACAATGCATATTCCTGTGTGTTCTTCATATCCGGTTCAACGCAGAAGTTGAACGGATTTGCCGCATCGACCAGAGCAAAATCGAGCCACTTGTCCTGCCAGTCATGCAAATCCCTGATGGCAAGAACGGCATCAAGGTATTTTCTGGCCGGTTCAAATCCTTCGGCATCGCGAGTTTCAAAGTCTGATGCCAGTTTATAGTACTTGAGGAATTCCTTTAAATACCTGTCATCAGGAACGTTCTTTCCTTCAAGCATTCCGCCCAGGTCATTCATCAAAGTCTTTTCAATGTTAAGATCAAGTTCGGAAAATCCTCCGGCTGTCGGGCGATCAGCCGGGATAACGGCCGTTTTCAGCCATTCACCGTTGACGGCTTGATAGAGATCGTCTTTTAAGAGACTTTCGTTGACCTTATTGTTTTCACCCATAAGAAAACCCCCCTGGATAATTTAATCAAATACATTTTTAATTTAAGCACAATTTTGATTTAAAGTACATAATCATGCTTGCACTTCTGGAATCAGAAACGCTGAAGAAGTTTCAGCCGTGGATTTTCCCAAAGTTTGAAAATTAGTATGCGGGTGTTTTTGACCTATGGTATACTTACCTGTGGATAGTGTAAATTAGCGCTGTTTAATCATTACTTCATAATCAGGGGGATTCTAAATGAAATTTTCCGCACAAACTGCTGAGCAGGCGATTGAAAAAGGCCTGCAGGAACTTGGAAAGACTCGTGAAGAAGTCGAAATCGTCATTGTCAGTGAGGGCAAAAGGGGATTTCTAGGCATTTTTGGAGGAAAGTCGGCTGAGGTCGAAATTATGCCGAAGGAAACGGAACGTGTTGAAGAAAAAGCTGAAACTGCTGCTGAACCGGAGCCGTCCGCTGAAGGGAAGGAGCCGGAATCGGAACAGGACGTCGAACAGGCGTTGCGCGAGGTGGGCTCATATCTGGCTGAAGTTACGAAGGAAATGGGCGTTGAGACTCAAATCGAAGTTACGGTTGAACGTCGCAGCGTTGTTTATAATTTCAGCGCCGACCAGGAAGGACTTTTGATTGGAAAGCATGGCAAAACGCTGAATTCACTGCAGTTACTGGCGCAGAACTATTTTGACAAGCTGAGCCGCAGGCGTTTGAACATCATTCTTGACGTGGCCGATTACCGTGAGCGTCGGACCGAGACGCTGGAATATCTGGCAAAGAAGGTCGCTTATGACGCCATTTCGCAGCGCCGGCGCATGCAGCTTGACCCGATGCCGGCGTACGAAAGAAAGGTCATTCATTCTGCGCTTGCCGATAATTCAAAGGTCAGGACCTATTCAAGGGGTGCGGAACCGAGACGATACGTGGTTATCGAGCCGGCAAGGTCAAGAAGGTAGTCAGAACAAGGCTGATTGGGGGAAACAGGGGGAAATGCTGAAACATAAGCCGTCACACTTGGAAGATGAGTTGTGTTTTGCAGTTTATTCAACGCAGAAGCTGTATAACCGTTTTTATTCAATCGTATTGAAAAGATACGGACTTACATATGTACAATATGCGACAATGCTTGTTTTGTGGGAAGAACAGCGTCCGATGATGGTCAAGGAGCTTGGCGAAAGGCTGAAGCTTGATTCCGGGACCTTGACGCCGCTGCTTAATCGTCTGGAAAAGCAGGAATGGGTCGTTCGAAACAGAAACTTTGAAGACGGACGGCGCGTGATGGTCGAACTGACGCCTAAGGCACTAAGTCTTGAACATGACGTCAAGCATCACATTCAGGATTGCGTTCTTCCGATCGAGATGACTGAAAACGAGTATCGTGAATGTGTCAGCGTTCTTTATGAGATTTCAGATAAGCTGGAATTCATCAATGAGCATCTTTTGGGAAAAGAAGAATAAAACAAGACCGGGGAATTGGCCTCGGTCTTGTCTTTTATAGGGGATTGGTTGTGAATCATGCAAACCGAAATCTTCAATCCGGACGTACTTCAGCAATTTCTCAAGAGTAACGTTGACCGGAATCAAAAAACGGCTTGCAAAAGACCGGGCCCCTTTTCAACGGGCAGGCAATCAGTTCCAGAATCTGGAAGAAACCCGGTCATGATAAGTTGTATTCTGTTTTCAGGGCAGTCGCCTGCCCGGAACCGTCTTTCAGGGACGATTCGGTTCAAGGTGTCTTCGCCTGCTCGCAGCGGGAATGTGAAAACACCTTACAGTTCGTATTGTATCTCTGAAGTCTAAACAATCTCGTAAGCAAATTTCAAAATTAGATTAAGATTCCAAATCTTCTGTAAAGTATTTTGAAAGGAAGGCATGAATTCCGTCTTCGTTGTTTGACTTCGTAACGACGTCCGCCTGTTCCAGGACTTGCTTGGGACTGTTGGCCATTGCCACGCCATGTCCGCTTTCAATCAGCATCGGCAGGTCGTTTTCGCCGTTGCCGAATGCAATCGTGTTTTGCGGCTTGATTCCGTATTTTTGCGCCACGTCCTTCAATGCTGCTGCCTTTGAGCGTCCGAAGGGAATCAGTTCGATGTTGTGTTCGTTTGATGAGGAAAGGCAAAGAGAGGGCGCATCCCTTAAGAATTCCCTTGCGGCCGCCAGAACCGACAGGTCGTCCGCACACAGAATGCCGTTCGTGATGAACGGGTTCAGGCGGTCAAGGTCAGCCTTTGACTTGATTTTCCTGAATTTCGTCCTGGAGGCAAGGTTCATGAAAACCTGCAGCATCCCTCCCATGCCATAGGCGGTATCAGTCGAAAACAGCCGCAGCTGAAGCCCTGGATAAAGCCTGCAGGCTTCAAAAACAGCCGAAACAGCTTCATCTTTCAATCTGTTTTTGACGATTTCGTTTTCGATGGTATAAACGCTGCCGTTTGAGGCAATCGTTCCGATGTTTTTGCCGAGCATTTCCGAATATGATCTGGCAGAAGAAAGCAGCCGGCCGGAAGCAATGTAGAAAAGATGTCCCTTTTTCTGGAGGCTTGAAACGATGTCGACTGTCTTCTTCGGGATGCGCATGTCGTCGTTCAGCAAAGTTCCGTCAATATCAAATAAGATGAGATGTTTTTCCATGATTATTTCCCCTTGTTCAAGGCATTCTTAAACTTAATTTTAGCTTATTTCCCCGATGAAATACAGTGCTGAATCAGAAAACGGGGTGACGTGGACACGGTGACCTGAGATTGGCCGTAATCGATGTCATCAGGAATCACGATTCACATATGCTGTTCCCAAAAACCGCGGCTGATCTGACTGCTTTCTGGTCAAAGCACTGTATTTTCATGAAATTGTCAAAAAAGTTGACAAAATGGCACGAAAAGTTACAATTAACGTAAGCAACACTTGAAAGGAAAAAGGACAACAGTGGATAAGTTAAAAATGGGTGACAACCTTCGCATCGGCATCGGTGACATGAGCAAAATGACAGGCGTTTCTTCGCGCCAGCTGCGTTACTGGGAACAAAAGGGGTACATCAAGCCGATGAATGAGGAAGAAGGGGCTGCAAGAAAATACGGCCTTGGATCGATGTACAAGATTTTTGCAATCAAGCATTTTCTGGACGAAGGGTATACTTTGTCAAAGTCGGTCGAGAAAGCCGAGATGCATCGCAAGGAGGGAATTTTGCTTCATCAGGTTTTTCGAACTCTCATCAAGGGCATCGAACTGACGGATGATGTCGAGATCAAGGGACGCGTTGATCTGGGGACTGCCGGTTCGTATCATGTCTACGGAGTCGTGGATGAAAAGGGAACTCGGATTGAGCTCGAAAAAGAATAGCTTCGTGACGAATTTTGGTTGGAGGACGTTGAGCCGCCTGTTTTTGACAGGGGGAATCAGCGTCCTTTGTCTTTGTGTCGAAAATTTCTTCTTGCTTTTTAAATAATATTGCTTGCCTTTTTATATTATACGTCATATAATATGGTTACGGATAAGATATTACATTCAAAAGGAGGGTGCGTGATGGAAATCAAAGTGACGGCGGATCTGCTAGACGGCCTGGTGCTGGCGCTGCTTGACAAGCAGGATTATTACGGATATGCATTGACGCAGGACATGCAGACTGCGATTTCAATTTCTGAATCGACGATGTATCCCGTATTGCGCCGATTGCAGAAGAACAATTATCTGACGACTTATGATCAGCCGTATCAGGGACGAAACCGGCGCTATTATCAGATTACACCTGAAGGGCGGACGCATTTGGAAAGGATTCGCAAGATGTGGGGAGATTTCAAAACGAGTCTGGACTCTGTATTCTACAAAGCGGATATTGTCGTAAGCCACAGTGATTTTAACGATGCAAAGGGGAATGAACATGGATAAGGAGAACTACTTGACGGAGCTCGAAGAGTATCTGGATGCTCTGACGGCTGATGAAAAAACGGATGTAATTGAATTTTACAATGAATACATTGATGATGCGGGGCTTGAGACAACGGACGAGATCGAAAAGCGTCTGGGGACTCCGCGTCAGTTGAGTCGCAAGGTTCTGGCGGACTATTCGATCAGGGCAACGGACGTTGAATCGCATCGAGGCAGGAAAAGCAAGGCTTCCGTCCGTTCAAACGGCAGAATGATCTGGATGATTCTGCTGGCATTGCTGGCATCGCCTGCCGCCATCGTGCTCGGAATCGTGCTGTTTGCGATTCTTGCGTGCGTGGTTGCGGTCTTTGGTGCCTGCATGGTTGCCGCGCTGGCAGTTTTGTGCGCATTCTTCGTTTTGATGATTGCTTCGTTCTACGTCGGCATCGTGATGCTGTTCAGCAGTTTCGCGACGGGACTTTTCTATCTCGGATGCGGGCTGATGGGGCTTGGCGCCGTTTTGATCGGCTTTCCTCTTCTGTACTGGATCTGCCGTGCCATCATTCAGGGAATCGCGAATTTTGCAAAGTTCCTGTACAGGAAAATTTACAGGAATCGTCGTCAAGGGGGGAATGAGCAATGAAGAATCTTTTTAAGGCAGGCTGGATCGTGCTTTTAGTCGGTGCCGTGATGACGGCAGTCGGTGTTGCCAAAAACGGAGCCAGATCGATTGAGTTCAAGGGAATCAAGCCGGTCGAAGTCAAGGACGATAAGAAAATCACCAGAAAATATAATGTCAGGGAAGCCAGGAATCTGGTCATTGCCTTGAACAAGAAGGCTGACGGCTCCAATGGCGACTACAGTTCAGTCGTCAACGTCGAGGTCCGACAGGGGGATGCCTTTTCTGCCAAATACAGCGGATCAAAGGACCTTGCGCCCGTAATCAAAAATGAAGGCGACACGCTCAAGATTTACGCCGGCAAAAAATCCGGAAATTATCGCAGAGTCGTTTTTGACTTCAACGGTTTCCGCAGCAGCACCGACTGGACGAGCCGCCTGGTCATCACGGTGCCTCGTGACTACAAGTTCAACAGCGTCGAAAATGACGGGATGAACGGTGATCTGACTCTCAGCGGACTTAAGACCGAAAACCTCAAGCTTCACATGTATGATGTTTCTGACGTAACGCTCAACAGCGTTGAAGCAGACAAAGTCGACGTCGATGTTGCAAATGACCTTAAAGTTAACTCATCAAAGCTCAGCTATGGTATGATTAAGGTGGATGAAGGCGATCTCAACCTGTCTGACAGCGAGGTCAACAGCATCGGATTCGAACTGAACGACGGGGATTTCACAAACAGCAACACCGTCATGGAAAAGAGTTCTGTCAAGTCAAATGACGGGGACATTTCAGCGAGCAACGCGACGATTAAGGGAAGATGCCAGTTCATTTCGCAGGACGGCGATATCAATGTCACAAACGCTCAGGCGGACGGGTACGTCTCGACGACAAGCTCTGGAGACAATCTTCTACACACAAAGAAGGGTGAGGCAACGACGTTTGAAGAGAATCCCAATGCAGCGAACATATTAGTCTTGATGAATTCAAACGGGGACAACTCCGTTAAATAAAGATTCTGGTTTATTTGATTAAAGAAAGGAAAGTGTTTTGGCATGAGCAAAAGGAAAAAGCAGCTTGCAAAATCAAATGACAAGGTAATCAGCGGTGTTTTAGGCGGTGTTGCCGAATATTTTGACTGGGACAAGACAATCACGCGTCTGATTGCGGTCGTCCTGTGCGTCTTTCCGGGACATGTCTTTGGCGGCATTCTGATATATCTGATTGCGGCCGTCGTAATGCCGGATGCAGATGATGATGATCGTCACCACGATGACGATGATGAAGTCATTGAAGGCGAGTTCAGGGAAAAATAAGCAGCTTGTGAAAAAAAGAGGACGGGAATTTTCCCGTCCTCTTTTTCATTTACAGTCATGATTTGCCTTCCTGATGATTGCATAGGCTTTTGCAGAAGCAACGATCAGCTTGTCAAGCTGCATGACGACCACACCTGTGAGGAGCAGTCTTCTGCATTTCTTAAAGTCCCCGGGGCTGACAAGGCAGGCCGGTTGTTTTCCGGTTTTGGCAAAAGGCAGTTTTTTCATAGTTAACACCTCATTAGCTTGTTTTCCTTATAGTATACCCAAAGAATTAGTCAAAAAAACGTCAATCTTCGTAACATGAAATGAAGAATTTGAGTGTTATACTGGACCTGTATCGATAAGGAGGAATTAAGATGGCTTTAAATGAAATCAATATTGCGCTTGGACCTGAAGCAACCATGAATATGCTGCTTGAGAAGTATCCGGAGCGTCATCTTCTGAAATACAGATCTGCGGACGATCACAGGAAGTTCATGCTTCTTGACGTTTCGGGCGAGAAGACCGTCTTTCAGTCTGGTCTCGACTACAAAGTGATTCAGACGCTTGGAAAGGTCAGTCTTGGCGAGAACGACATTCTTGAACTGCGCTACATGACGCTTGATTCCGATGAACAGAAGGTCATGCAGTCCATTCTTGATTCCTGGGATGACAGAGAAAAGCGTCCGCTCGGGCTCAAGTCATACGTTGAAACGCGCTCAGTCAAGCAGGACTATGAGTTTCTTCTGATCAACTCCTGGGAAGACGAACATGACTTCCTCCAGTGGGACAATTCTGAAGACAACAAGCTGGCACAGTTCGGTCACGCCGGCAACAGGTCCGCCGTGGTCAACCAGTACATCAGGGCGAAGAACTGAGATTGGAAAGAGGCCTGGGAAAAAAACCCCAGCCTCTTTTTCAGTCTGCTTGAATGTTGAACTATGTGCATTTGTGTAAACCGTTTTTTCATGTTTTGACTTAAACCCCCGTATGATTTTCACATTATGAATCATACGGGGGTTAAATTTGTTTTAACGGATTGTTTTCTTGACTTGGGAGAGTATCAGTACTACCATTGGATTAATATTAATTTTTTCTAATGGGGGGTGTAAATCTTGCTGACAGTTAATGACATTTCATTCAGCTACGTGGATGATCCGCTTTTTTCAAAATGCAGCTTCCGCATAGGAAACGGCAGGCACGTGGCACTTGTCGGTGACAACGGCACGGGAAAGACCACACTGCTCAGGCTGATTGCCGGAATCTTAAAACCTGATGAAGGAATGGTCAGATATGACGGACATGTTGAAATGGTCAGTCAGTTTCCGGCTGACATGGAAGAGGTCAGTCCCGGACAAGGGCAGATGCAGCGGATCAGCCGTGCATTTGCGAAGAGACCGGACATCCTGCTGCTCGATGAACCGACGTCAAATCTTGACGTGGAAGGCATCAGGAAGCTGACCGGGATGATTGGGGGCTTTCGGGGAATCGCAGTCATCATCAGTCATGACATTGCCTTTCTTGAAAAGGCAGTTGACGGCGTGCTGATGATTGAAAACCGGCACATCGACCTTTATGACGGTGATTTTGAGGAATTCCGGCAGATAAGGGAAAGGAACCGGAACAGTCAGTATCAGCTGTACGAGGTTGAGCAAAAGCAGCGGAAAAGGCAGAAGAAAGTGGCGCAGAAGATGAGGGAGAAGGCCGCAAAGTCCAGGAAGTCCGGCGGTGTTTCCAACTCGGATGCAAGGGCCAGGTCACTTCTCGGGAATTACGACAAGGTTCAGAAAAGACTTTCGGCCAATGCCAGACGCATGCAGAAAAGTCTGGACGAAGGGCCGAAGAATGCCAAGCCGTATGAAAAGATGGGGCTCAAGCTTCTGACGACATATCAGAAACCGCAAAAGGTCAGGATAAATCTTGACTTTGACGGACTGTTCGGCCATGGCATCAGGCTGATTGACAATTCGTTCTCGTTTCGGATCAGGTCAGGGGAAACGGTCGGTCTGCTCGGCAGAAACGGCAGCGGCAAGTCGACTCTGATGGATGAAGTCGAGGAAAGACTTGAGAAAAGATCCTGCAGAGTCAGCCACTTCAGACAGCAGATTCAAAATGTCTGGGAAGAAGGTGGAAGTCTTCTGTCCCAGCTCATGAAGGCCTCCGGGATGCCGGAACAGGTTGTGCTTGATGTCGCAGGGGCCATGGGACTTCATGCGGGCCTTCTTTCCCGCACTCCGGACGAACTGAGCGGAGGACAGCTTCTCAAGGCCCAGCTTGTACTTGAACTTGTGTCGCCGTTTGACGTCCTGCTGCTTGACGAGCCGACGAACTATCTTGACTATGACGGGGTGAAGGCCCTGACTGAATTCATCAGGAACAGCGAAGCGGCAGTCGTTGTCATTTCCCATGATGAGCGCTTCGTCGAGGGATGCGTTGACCGCACATATCTGATTTCGGACGGAAGATTCAGTGATTACTGTGATGTGGGAGATTATTTCGGTGGCAAGTGAGGAAGAAGACAAGGGGGTGGTTGACATGACTCATTTCAAGCGTATTGTGATGAACGACCTTTTGAGCAATGTGGCCTTGTCTGCATTCAACATCTACACAATCTGGTATCTTGCAAACGTCGTTCACAGCCAGGGGGCAGTCGCCCTGTTCGGATGCGCTGGCTTTGTCGAGATAGCCCTGGCATCGTTTGGCGGCAGGATGTCCGACCGGTTTCCGCGGATAAATCTGATAAGAATCGGCAGCGTGGCAAGGATGGTTGCATTGGCGGTTCTTATCGTGATGCAGAAGATGTCAGTCAGCTTCACTGCCGTTTCCGTTGCGGTCGGTTGTGTGCTGAGCTTCGTCACTTCATTTTATCTGCCTGCAATCGAGACGATAGCCCCGGCCTTTTCCGAAGATGACGACGATCTCATAAGAAACAACGCCAGTCTCAACATGGTTCAGCAGCTTGCGACGATTTTAGGTTCAGCGCTTTCCGGCGTGCTCGTCCTCCTGAAGAGCGCCCTTGTCTCATACGGCATAATCCTGGCCATCATGGGCGCATCATGCGTCATGATGCTCGGAATACCGTCGGACCCGGTCAGTCGTGAGGAAACCGAAATTGATGAATCCATGCTCGATTCCTTGAGACAGGTCATTCACCTGGAAGTCATCAGGGTCCTTCTGCCGTATGCGACGCTGATCAACGTCAGCTTCTGGCTGTACTGGTATCTCACGCCAATGTATCTGGCAAAAAGGCTGCCGGACTTCAAGGCAGCATATTCCATTCAGGAAATGACGATCGGAATCACAGCCGGAGTGAGCGGATTTCTGTTCAGCCATGTCGTCAGGGATGCTTCAAGGCATCTGCATGGCTACTCGCAGTGGCTCGTCCTGCAGGGAGTCGGCATTGCCATCTTTCCGTTCGGTGCAGTCTTCGTGACAAATCAGAAGGTTCTTTTGGCCTTGCTTGTGGTTTCGTGGATTGTCTACGGTATTGCAAACTACATGACGGGAACGATCTTCGTGACAATTGTTCAGAAGAAGACCGCAGATAAGATGCTTGGCGTTACATACGGAGTAGTCTTTTCGCTGTTCGGGGCAATTTCACCGCTGTCGTCGGTCTTCAGCCCTGCATTTTCCAGTATCGGTCCGGTCGGGATGCTTCTTTTGATCCTGCCGATGATTGTCCTGCCGGCGGTCATGACGATTGACAGACGGGTCAACGGACTGATGCGCGGAGTGTAGAGTAAAGTCTGTGTGGTTTTGCGGCCTTGTCCGTGACACATCCGGATAAATGAGGAAGCAGCGCAAGTGATTGCAAAAAACGTTTTCAAATTGAAAAACACCCCCGCATCCGATGCGGGGGTGTTTTTCAGTCTGATTAAGTTCAGGGGACGGGCGTTCGACTCCACACCTTAATCCTCCGCAATATGTTCCTTCACCGCCTGGAAGATGGTCATGACATGGCGGTCGGCCAAATGATACAGGATTCGTTGTCCGTCCCGCGAACTGGTGACGAGGCCTGTCTGGCGCAGGATTTTGAGCTGATGCGAAACGGCCGACTGAGTCAGTCCGATTGCCTCGACGATTTCAGTGACCGAAAGAGCCTGCTCGAACAGAAGATACAGGATGCGGTAACGCGTGTCGTTGCCGAACGCCTTGAAAATCTGAACGCATTTTTCGGTTTCCTCTGATGTTGGTAATGATGGTTTCTTTTCTTCTGACATATCTTTCACCTACTTTACATTTTACCATGATTGATGTACATATGCTAAGCAAACCTTTGAGCAGATAAATTGCAATTGAATTAATAAAAAGTTAAAATCTAGTCAATGTGCAAAGAGGGGGATTATGATGCGAAATTTAATGTCACATGTCGGAAATTATCGCATTCCGGTTTTCGGTTCGGTAATTTCTTTGATCATTGCGGCGTTTTGCTCGCTGCTTCAGCCGTGGCTGCTTCAGGACACCCTGGACTGCCTGATGAAAAATGATGCTGCGGGAATAAGAAGATACGGCATCGTTTTGCTGCTTCTGGCGGCAATCGGCGTCGTCTGCGGCATTTTGAACATCTGGTTTGCAGCCAGGACGGCACAGGGTGTTACAAGCGACGTCCGCGAACAGCTCTATCGGAAAATCCAGAGCTTTTCATTTTCAAACATCGAAAAATTTTCGGTCGGAACCTTGATCGTTCGCCTGATCAACGACATGAATCAGGTGACGAACATCATCATGACGACTCTGATGCAGGTCTTGAGGATGCCGATTGTCCTGATCGGTTCCTTCATCATGGGCATCGTGACGCTGCCGCGCTACTGGTGGGTTCAGGTGCTGTTGCTCCTGACAGTCGCACTGGTGCTTTTCTTCGTGTTTCCGTCGCTTGACAGGCTGTTTTCCAAATATCAGGTCTGGTTTGACGAGTGCAACACGGTCGCAAGGGAGTCGATGCAGGGCGTCAGGGTCATCAAATCGTTCAATCAGCAAGATCAGGAAACTGAAAAATTCACTGACTCGTCAAATGAGCTCAATCAGCTCAACATCAAGATCGGTTACGTTTTTTCGATTCTGATGCCGGCATTCACACTCGTCGTCTGCGTCGGAACGGCCCTGATTGTTTATCTGGTCGGCAAGAACATCGGTTTGTACCCGAAGGACATCAGCGCCATCAGCTCTTATGTCGGTTATCTTAACCAGATGCTGTCAAACCTGGCTTTTGGCGGGATGATGCTTGCGCAGTACTCCCGCGGCCTTGTTTCTCTCAAGCGGATTGATGAAGTGCTTGAAACAAAGCCGGATCTGAATTTCAACCGTGACGGATCAGACGTTGACCTGGAAGGTTCAGTTGAGTTTGACGACGTCAGCTTCAGGTACCCGGGAAGCAGCAGGGAAACCCTGAGCCACGTCAGCTTCAAGGCTTCTCCCGGCGAAACGGTCGGAATCGTCGGCAGGACCGGTTCCGGTAAGTCAACACTGGTTTCCCTGCTGGTCAGGCTGTATGATCCGACGTCCGGAACGATCCGTCTTGGCGGCTGCAATCTCAGGAACGTCAATGAACGCAAGCTGCGGAAAATGGCAGCCCTGGTTCAGCAGAAGGCATTGCTGTTCAGCGGAACGATTGCCGACAATCTGAGACAGGGCGACGAGAATGCCACGGAAGAAGACATGGAACGGGCAGTCAGGATTTCTCAGGCAAAGGAATTCATCGACAAGTATCCGGATCGGTTCGAACACGTTGTTGAAGAACGCTCGGCCAATTTTTCCGGCGGGCAGCAGCAGCGTCTGTCGATTGCGAGAGGCGTGATCGGCAGGCCGAAAGTGCTGATTCTGGATGACTCGACTTCAGCGCTTGATGCAGAGTCCGAAAAGAAGGTTCAGGCAGGTCTTGAACAGGAACTGGGTGACACCACTGTATTTATCATTGCCGAAAAGATCTTTTCGGTCATGCATGCCGATAAGATTCTCGTAATGGATGACGGAAAAATCAAGGCGATTGGCACGCATGAAGAGCTGCTTCGGACGTCGCCGCTCTATCAGGAAATTTATGAAACTCAAAGAGCAGCAGAGGGGGGACTTTGATGAAGGATTTAAAGCAAAGCGTCGGGTATTTCGTCAAGTACATGAAGCCCTTTAAGAATTCAGTGCTAATCATGTTCCTTTTGCTTTTGACTGCAATGATCGCACAGGTCGTTGCACCTTATTACATGGGTCAGGCCGTGACTTCGCTCGGGAGATTTTTGGCACACAAGGCGCATGCGACGGCAGATTTTCACCGGTTTCTGCTTTTGATGTGTGCGGCATTTTTCTTCCAGGTTTTCGCACAGCTTATCGCCTGGGTCATCATGTCCGTTTTCAACGCTGAAGCAACGAATTCGATGAGAATCAGTCTGTTCAAGAAACTGCAGAAGATGACGATCAGGTATTTTGACACTCACCAGGACGGAAAGCTGCTGGCATTGTTCAATTCTGACATCGACAACATCTTCAATGCGCTTAACGGTGCGATTTTTGACCTTGTTTCCCAGACGATTCTGTTTGTCGGAACAATCGTCGTCATGTTTGCAATCAACGTCAAACTGGCGCTCGTGACGATGGCTTCAACGCCAATCGTTGTCCTGATTGCGCTCAGCGTGATGAAGAAGGCGCGGAAGTATCTTGACGAGCAGCAGGAAGACATCTCCGTCTTGAACGGCTACATCAACGAGCAGCTGAACGGGGAACGCATTATTCTGGCCAACGGGCTGCAGAAGGCCTCAATTGCAGGGTTCGTCAAAAGAAACGACAAGCTTCGGAAGACCATGTTCCGCGGTCAGTTCTATTCCGGGCTGATGTTTCCGATGATGCAGGGATTATCGATGCTGAATCTGGCAATCGTCATCTCGGTCGGAACCCTGATCGTGGTCGAAAGCGGTATGTCGCTTGCCGTCGGAATGGGTCTGATCGTCACGTTCGTTCAATATTCTCAGACATACTTTATCCCGCTGATCAACCTGACTTCATTTTACTCGATGATTCAGCTTGCCCTGACGGGGGCCAGACGCCTGTCTGACGTTGAAGCTGAAAAGGAAGAGGACGAAGTTTCATCCGGCATCAAAATGCAGGGAATAAACGAAAGCGTGGCATTGAAGGATGTTCACTTCAGCTACGAAAAAGGGAAGGAAATCCTTCACGGCATCAACTTGACGATTCCCCGCGGCAGGACACTGGCATTGGTCGGTCCGACCGGATCCGGCAAAACGACGACGATGAATCTCTTCAGTCGTTTTTACGACGTCGACAGCGGCTCGGTCGAATTTGACGGAACCGACGTGCGAAAGTTCTCGCTTGCTTCCGTCAGAAACCATATCGGAATCGTGCTGCAGGATTCGATTCTGTTTACGGGCACGATTGCCGACAACATCCGGTTCGGAAAGCCCGATGCAACCATGGATGAAGTCAGATCAGCCGCTCGGAAAGCGCAGATTGCCGATTTCATCGAAAGTCTGCCGGACGGCTACGAGACGAAAATCAGCGATGAGCAGGCATTGTTTTCAAAGGGGCAAAAGCAGCTGATGAGCATTGCCCGGACGTTGCTGAGCGATCCCGAATTCCTTGTCCTGGATGAAGCCACGTCAAACGTTGACACCGTGACGGAAGAAAAGATCCAGAAAGCCATGGACATCGTGATGGAAGGCCGCACGAGCTTCGTGATTGCGCACCGTCTGAAGACCATCGTCAATGCCGATGAAATTGCCGTTTTGAAGGATGGCAGCGTCATTGAGCAGGGAAGCCATGAGGAACTGCTTGAAAAGGGCGGCTTCTACCATAATCTGTATGTGAATCAGATGGTTTTGGACTAGGACAAGGTGTGAAGGTGTGGAGCCGAACGTTCAGCCCCCACAACTGAATAATGATTTGAAATCCGTGCCGAATGATGGCGCGGATTTTTCGTTACAGGACCCGATTTCTGCCAAATGCAGTGCCTTGACTGAATTTGGCTGCTGTCTGGTCCGCGCGTCAAGGAGGGATTACGGGATTATGCAAGGTGTGGAGCCGAGCGGTCATGAGCCCGTACACAAGCATGAGGACGACCGAAGGCGAGTGAAACTCGTCCAGGGAGTCACTGCTTGTGATAGGGTGAATGCGAGGCAGAACCCGATTATGCAAGGTGTGGAGCCGAGCGGTCATGAGCCCGTAAATTCCAGTTCCTCCCCCCCGGACACCAGCGCCGCACTCAACGCTCTGCATTTTATAAAAGAAGCATATTGCCATCAATCTTTTCAAATGCTATAATCTACTTGAAGATATGAACATATGCTCATAAATTGTTCGGGAAAGAAGGGGCTGACATGAAGAAGTTTTGGAACGATTGCGGTGAAGAAGGTCAAAAAACGCTGAAAAAGATGGGGCTTACGCTGATTCTGCTGATTATGGCAGAATTCCTTCACGGTCCTGCTGCAGTCGCACTGTACGGAGTGGCCTATCTGACAATCGGTCTTGACGTTTTGAAAGAAGCCGTTGAAGGATTGAGAGACGGGGAACTGTTCAACGAGAATACGCTGATGGCGATTGCGACGATCGGTGCCTTTGCGATCAGGCAGTATCCGGAAGCAGTCTTTGTAATGTTCTTTTATAAAATCGGCGAATTGTTCGAAGACATCGCCGTCAGGAATTCGCGTTCCTCAATTACGGCGCTGCTTGACATCAGACCCGACCATGCCTGGCTTAAGCTGGGAAATGCAGTCAGGGAAACTGCTCCTGAAAAAATCAAGGTCGGCGACGTAATCGTGGTTAAGCCGGGTGAAAAAGTTCCGCTTGACGGAATCGTGACGGAAGGAAATGCATATTTGGATACGGCTGCCTTGACGGGCGAAACGAAGCCTTTATTCGTCAAGGAAGGCGACAAAGTGCTGAGCGGCACGATCTGCAAGAACAGCACGTTTGAAGTCAGAGTCGAAAAGGAATACGGCGAATCAACGGTCGCAAGGATTCTTGAGATGGTGGAAAACGCCAGCGAAAAGAAGGCACCGGCCGAAAATTTCATTACGCAGTTTTCCAGGATCTATACGCCGCTCGTCGTGCTCGGAGCGGTTCTGCTTGCGACTGTTCCGCCGTTGCTTTTTGGCGGTGCATTTACCGACTGGCTTTACCGCGCTCTGGTTTTCCTGGTGATTTCATGTCCGTGCGCTTTGGTAATTTCGATTCCCCTGAGCTTTTTCGGCGGAATCGGCGCCGCTTCAAGGGCAGGCGTGCTTGTCAAGGGCAGCAACTATCTTGAAGCGCTCACTCATGTCAGAACATTTGTCTTTGACAAGACCGGAACGTTGACGAAAGGCAAGTTTGCCGTGACGAAGGTTTTGCCGGACGAAGGAGTTTCAGAAGCAGAGCTGGTATTTCTGGCAGCGTGCTGCGAGCAGTTTTCACCGCACCCGATTGCCCGTTCAATCGTTGATTACTATGACGGAGAGCTGAAGAAAGGCGACGTTTCTGACAGCGAGGAACTGGTCGGCCTGGGCGTTAGCGCAAAGCATGACGGAAAGACGATTTATTGCGGCAACGCCAAACTGATGAAGAAAGTTCTTCCAGAGACAAGGCTGCCGGAATCGGAAATCGGAACCCAGGTTTACGTGGCGTATGACGGGAAGTACGTCGGAAGTCTGGAAGTGGCTGACGTCATCAAGGAAGATTCAAGGGAGGCAGTGAACGATCTGCGCGCAGCCGGTGTTCAGAAAATCGTGATGCTGACCGGCGATGCCCGCAAGGTCGGCGAAGGAGTGGCACGTGAACTGGGGCTGGATGACGTCAAGGCGGAACTTCTGCCGCAGGACAAGCTTGAAGAAGTTGAAAAACTGAAGGCAGAGCTTTCCGACCAGGACAAGCTGGCATTCGTCGGCGACGGTTTGAACGATACGCCTGTTCTTGCGCAAAGCGATGTCGGAATCGCCATGGGAGCGCTTGGTTCCGATGCTGCGGTTGAAGCCGCAGATGTCGTGCTGATGTCAGATGAGCCGTCTGCCATCGTGCGCGTCATGAAAATTGCGGTCAGAACCAGAAGGATCGTATGGGAAAACATCAGCTTTGCGTTGGGCGTAAAGGCAGTCTGCCTGGTTCTCGGAGCACTCGGAATTGCCGGAATGTGGCAGGCCGTCTTTGCGGATGTTGGCGTGACCGTGCTCGCCGTTTTGAACAGTCTGCGCGTTTTGTACGGGCGGGATGGGGCGCATGCATGACCGGCCGTTAAAGTCTCGTTGGAAAATGCAGAGCATTCGGCTTCTTCGCAGATTTCTGATCAGACCATGAGAATAGTTCAAAAAAAACAGGACTTCTCAAACGGAGGTCCTGTTTTTTTACCATTTTGTCATTCGGCTTTCCTGCCCAGTTCCATGATCATGTCAAAGAAGCGCTTGTTGTCGACGTCGTAGACAAGCTGGGCTTCTCTGCCGCTTTCGTCGAGATACGTGCGTCCGTCACGCGGGAAGTCGGTATATACGCTGCATTTAACGGTCTTCTGCTTGATCAGTGTCGGGTCTTCCAGGGCGCATGTTGTCAAAACATCCCACAGGAAGTAAGTTGAGTTTGTCTCGAACATGCTGAGTTCCGGGACGAAGGCATAGCTGTTGCCAATGAAGTCGATGCCGGGGTAACGTCGTTCCTTTGCCCATGACATGCGCACGGCCGGCGTGAGAGGAACATTGTGCGTGCTTTCCAGCGCGACCATCGTGATTTTGATGCTGCTTGAAAAGACGGCTGAAACGGCCTCGGGATCCCAGAAGGCGTTCCATTCCTGCGTGCCGTCGCAATCTGGTTCGGCAACGTTGCCGCGTTCCTGGAAGGTTCCGCCCATCCACATGAGTTCTGCTATCTTGTCTTCAATTTCCGGTTTCTTTTTCAGTGCGCTGGCAAGATCGCTGAGCGGGCCGGTGAACAGAAGCGTGACGGGTTCGTTTGAATTCATCAGTTTTTCAATCAGATCGTCATCGGCTGCAAGAGGGGCCTTTGGAGTCTTGATTTCGCCTGATTCGTTCAGGATGGGCAGGGAGTTTTCAGAGTAGGCATCGAGGCGCCATTTTGCCGGGAAGGGATGGACTGCGCGGGCGTTCGAATAGGCAACCTCGAGTTTCTTGCCGTGACCGAAGCGGTCGATGACTTTCCGGCTTGCCTCCGCGGCCGGCTGCAGGTAACTGTCTGCTCCCATGACGCCGACTCCGATCAGATCAACATCATCCATTTGAAGAAGCAGGAAAAGCGAAATGATGTCATCGACACCGCCGTCCTGACTGAAATAAACTTTTTTAGACATGTCTGTTCCTGCTATATAAAATGTGAACAAATGTAATCATTTTTCGTATATTTGACTACATTTGAGAAAAGAATATAGCTTTTCCTTTCATAATTTTATTTACTGCCGTCTTCACCGGTATTCCCATATCCCAATTCAGGGGTAATGACATTGACCGGCTCCTGCAGCTTAAGGGTGTAGCCCACCCCGTTGATGTTTTTTTACGCCAGTGCCAGCAGATTCATCACTGCATTCTCATCTCTGTCCATGACGGCGCCGCATCTATAGCAGATGTACTCATCATGCCTGGTCCTGTGCTTTCTGTTTCCTTCAAGCGTTATCTTTTCATCTTTCTGCTTGATGTGGCCGCACTTTGAGCAGCGCTGCGTGCTTGGATGGAATTTGTCTGCAATGATCAGCCTTCTGCCGTACCATTCGCATTTGTATGCCAGAACCTGTTTCATTTCAGCATCAGGATAAAGGCGGACCTTCTGAACCCTGATTGCCGTTCTCTTCGGGTTCGGCATTGACATAATATTCACCTCACATTTTGTCTTTCTGTTGAATATTATGTCACATTCGGTAGCTTTTGAGTATAATTTTAACTACAGTTTATTCCCTCCATGAGATATCGTAAAAATACGAACTATTAGAGTTGATTGGAAGAAAATGGGATTCAGGTAAAACCTTTTACCTGTCCGCAATCCGCACAACATTACGATTATACCACGGGTTACGGACGTTTTAAAACCTATTAAAAACGAACGTTAGGAAAAAAATTTCGAGAATTATATTGATTTTACAAAAAAACAATGTATACTAAAATTTGTAAATTGATTAATCTGTTTTGGAGGGTGTACTATAATGCACATTAACAAGAAAATTGCTTCGGCCATTGCGGCAACATTGATGCTCGGCACGGTTCTCGTTGGCTGCGGCAACGGTAGTTCTGATTCCGCAAAGGCAAAGCACACGGCTGCTCTGGTAACTGACGGCGGCAGTATTGATGACAAGTCCTTCAACCAGTCAGCCTGGGAAGGTCTTGAAGCATGGGGTAAGGAAAACAAGCTTGAAAAGGGCGTAAACGGCTACAACTACGCACAATCAAACTCTGATGCAGATTTCACTCCGAACATCAATAAACTGATCAAGGCCAAGTACGGCACGATTTTCGGAATCGGCTACAAGCTTGCTCCGGTCATCAAGAAGACGGCCAAGCAGAACCCGAAGACGAACTTCGTCATCATTGATGACGTCGTTTCCGGCAAGAACGTTGCTTCCGTAACGTTCAAGTCAGAACAGTCTTCATTTTTGGCAGGCGTTGCTGCCGCAGAAACGACGAAGACTAACAAGGTCGGCTTTCTGGGCGGTGTTAAGAGTGATGTCATTACAACCTTCGAAAAAGGTTTCATCCAGGGCGTTCATGCCGTAAATCCGAAGATTACGGTTGACGTCAAGTATGCAGGCTCGTTTACAAAGGCCGATCTCGGCCAGTCAATGGCAACGGCAATGTACAACAACGGTGAGGACATTATCTTCCATGCCGCCGGCGGTACTGGCGCGGGTGCATTCACGGCTGCCAAGAACCTTGCCAAGAACGGCAAGAAGGTCTGGGTCATCGGTGTCGATCAGGATCAGAAGGCTGACGGCGCATACAAGGGCGGCAACGTCACGCTTGCATCTGCTGTCAAGGAAGTCGGCAATGCCACAAAGGATATCGCAAACAAGGCCATGAAGGACAAGTTCCCTGGTGGCAAGACCGTTACCTATGATCTCAAGAGCAAGGGCGTCGATCTGGTAAACGACAACATGTCAGACTCTGCCTGGAAGGCTGTTCAACAATACAAGCAGAAGATCATCAAGGGCGATTTGACGGTTAAGGCAAAATAATCTGCGTAAAAGCGCTGGCTCCTTAAAGGAGCAATCGGGTGGAGTATTGGTTTTTAAGATCAGCCGGTACTTCACCTTTTTTATGGAAGAACGCATCAAATTCAGGAGGGAAATATGAGTACAAGCGTCGTTGAAATGAGACACATCACGAAAAAATTCGGCAATTTCAAAGCCAATGACGATATATCTCTTACATTGCACAAAGGTGAAATTCTAGCTCTCTTGGGAGAAAATGGCGCCGGCAAGTCAACATTGATGGGAATGCTTTCCGGACTTTTGAAACCGACTGAAGGTCAGATCCTCGTTGAGGGAAAGGAAGTCGAAATGGAAAGTCCGCGCGATGCCAAAAAGCTCGGAATCGGCATGGTTCATCAGCATTTCATGCTGATTCCTGCATTTACCGTGCTGGAAAACATCATTTTAGGTGAAGAACCGCTCAAAGGCGGCAGAATCGACTACAAGAAGGCTTCACAGGAAATTGAGAGACTGGCCGAAAAATATCAGCTTGACATCGACCTGAAGGCCAAGGTCTCTGATATTACGGTCGGGATGCAGCAACGTGTCGAAATTATGAAGGCTTTGTACCGCAAGGCCAACATCTTCATCTTCGATGAGCCGACTGCCGCATTGACGCCTCAGGAAATCGACCAGCTGATGAAGATTTTCCGCGCGTTGGCCGATGAAGGAAAATCCATCATCTTCATCACGCACAAGCTCAAGGAAATCAAGGAGGCTGCTGACCGCTGCATCGTGATTCGCGCCGGTCGCGTCATTGACGACGTGATGGTCGCAGACGTTGCCGAAGAAAAGATGGCCGAAATGATGGTCGGAAGAAAGATCAGGACGACGGTTGACAAGGCAGAAGTCGATCAGTCAAGGGCGGTTCTTGAAGTCAAGGGGCTGAATGTTGAAAACAATGGCCTTCAGGCAGTCAAGAATCTCGATCTGACGGTTCATACCGGCGAAATCGTCGGGGTTGCCGGCGTTGACGGCAACGGCCAGAGCGAATTGATTGATGCCCTGACAGGAATGCGTAAAATCAAGTCCGGTTCGGTCAGGATCAACGGCAGGGAATATGCCAACCATCCGGTCAGGGAAATCACTGAAGCAGGCGTCGGGTACATCCCTGAAGACCGCCAGGTTGTTGGTCTCGTCTTGCCGATGACGATTTCTGAAAACCTTGCCTTGAAGAAATATTATCAGAAGCCGTTCAACAATCACGGCATCCTGGAATATGCCGACATCAACAGGAACGGCAGGGAACTGATTGAAAAATTCGACATCCGTTCTCAAAGCGAAAGGGAATCAGTCGGATCTCTTTCGGGCGGCAATCAGCAGAAAGTCATCGTTGCCCGTGAAATCGCAGGCGAACCCGAGCTGCTGATTGCGGCCAACCCCACCCGCGGCGTTGACGTTGGCGCAATCGAATACATTCATGAAAAAATCAATGATGAACGAAATGATGGCCGTGCAGTTCTGCTGGTAAGTTTTGAACTGGACGAAATTCTCAAACTTTCGGATCGCGTCGTCGTGATGCATGCAGGCGAAATCGTCGGCGAAATCGACCCGAAGAACACGTCTGCTGAAGAATTAGGCTTGATGATGGCCGGCAAGAAGACTGCCGGTGCCGAATAGGAGGAAAAATGTTGAAGGGAAAGAATAAGAATGCCTTGATCATCCCGCTTCTGGCCGTTCTTTCCGGCTTTATCGTCGGAGCGGTTCTGATGCTTGTTTTTGGCTATAATCCGATTCAAAACTATGTTAACTTGTTTGCCGGCGCATTCGGCGATATCTATTCCGTCAGCGAAACACTGCGCAACATGACGCCGCTGCTTTTGACGGGTCTTGGCTTTGCCGTTTCCAGCAAGGCCGGATTCTTCAACATCGGCGGCCCTGGTCAGTATCTTATGGGCTGGTTCGGCGCAATCGTCTTCGCTCTGCATTTTCATGCTCTGCCAGGAATCGTCCTGATCATAGGCTCCATCCTGTGCGGTGCGCTGTGCGGCGCAATCTGGTCAGGAATTGCCGGCGTCTTGAGAGCATTTTTCGGAACGAGCGAAGTTATTTCAACAATCATGCTGAACTATATTGCTTTATATTATGTAAACTATGCCATCAAGACCTGGCTTGCTCCGAAAGGTTCCGACTCATCCCCGAACATTCCGAAGAAGGCAAGTCTGTGCACCGATTTCCTGCAGAATCTGACACACGGATCAACGTTCCACTGGGGCTTTTTCCTGGCAGTTCTCTGCGCGTTTGCGGTTTGGTTCTATTTCAACAAGACCCGTTCCGGCTTTGAAGTGCGCAGCGTCGGAATGAATCCTTCTGCCTCGCGTTATGCCGGCATGAACGTCAGGAAGACGATTATCGTTGCAATGGTCATCTCGGGTATTCTGGCAGGACTGGCCGGAGCGCTCGACGGCATCGGCAACTATCAGAACATTTCCGTTTCAAACTCTACGCCAAGTGTCGGCTTTGACGGAATGGCCGTAGCCCTGCTTGCCGGTGAGAATCCGATCGGCATGCTGTTTTCGGCCCTGCTCTTCTCAGCGCTTCAGATCGGTGGTCTGAGCATTTCGGTGCTTTCGACGACGCCGTCTGAAATCGTCAACGTCGTGATGGCTTCGATTATTTTCTTCGTCGGAATCAAGTATGCGTTTGAAATGCTGATCAGCAAGGGCGTAATCAGGAAGAGTGCCAAGGCAAAGGAGGCAGACAACCAATGAGTTTAGAAACGATTTTGATGACGGTTTTCTCGTCAACGCTGATTTATGCGGCCCCGTTGATTTTCACGGCTCTGGGCGGCACGTTCTCCGAGCGAAGCGGCATCGTCAACGTCGGGCTTGAAGGGATGATGATCGTCGGAGCCTTCAGCAGCACGGTCTTCACGTTATCCTTCAGCAGTGCGTTGGGTGCGGCGGCTCCGTGGCTTTCAATCCTTGTCGGCGGCTTTTTCGGATTTCTGTTTTCAATTCTGCATGCCGTTGCAACGGTTAACTTCAGGGCCGACCACATCATCTCAGGGACGGTCTTGAACCTGCTTGCTCCCGGGCTTTGCGTCTTCCTGACCCGGATCATCTACAACGGCAAGGGTCAGACGCCGATTATCGAACAGGGTCTTGGAACCTACACTTTCCCGGGACTTTCAAAAATTCCGGTTTTAGGAAAGATTCTGTTTACGCGTACGTCCCTTGTCGCATATGTTGCGATTCTGATTGCAATTGTCAGCTGGTACTTCCTGTATCGCACAAACGTCGGGCTGCGTCTGCGTTCCGTTGGTGAAAATCCAGTGGCGGCAGACACCCTTGGTATTGATGTCTACAAATACCGCTATCTGGGCGTCCTGATTTCGGGCTTTTTAGGCGGTATGGGCGGTGCCGTGATGGCTCAGTCAATCACGATGAATTTCTCGTCGAATACGATTTCCGGTCAGGGCTTCATGGCTTTGGCAGCCATGATTTTCGGCAAGTGGCATCCGATCGGTGCGATGGGAGCGGCATTGTTCTTCGGGCTGGCACAAAGTCTGCCAATCACAGGAGCCTATATTCCGCTTCTCAGCCACGTCAACTCGGTCTGGTTCCAGGTTGCACCGTACGTCATCACGATTATCGTGCTCGTGATCTTCCTCGGCAAGGCGGTCGCACCGGCTGCTGACGGGACTAATTACGTCAAGAACAAGTAGTCATGAAGAGTCTTTGAGAGACTATGCCTCAAACCGGGACTGAATGGAAAATCTGTCTTAAGTTTAAAACGCATATGATTCATAATCACCCTTATGAATCATATGCGTTTTTACTTTGACCGGACATCTGTCAGGCGTTCAAACTCAGGAGCGTGACGGGACAGCAGACCAAAATTCTGAATTTCGTCCGAAATAGTCTGCTTTGTCCGGTATTTCAACAGGCAAAGAAGACTTTCTCCCAGCCTCGGTTTTTATTCTGTGCCGGTTGAGTCTGAAAGCTGCAATCCAGGAAAAACATCCGCGGCATTTTCCAGCAAAAGCTGCCGGTATCGTGGATTTGCCAGTAACCGGACAAGCTGATTAAAGTTTATTCGGCTGAAATCAAAATAGGCTTGATTTTGCATTAATTATGGGTATATACTTTTAATATATCTAGTATGCAACCGCTTTTATTGCGGCGTGACAGAGAGGTCTTACGTATGGCAACAATCAAGGACGTTGCGCGTCTGGCGGGAGTTTCTCCTTCGACCGCCTCGCGTGCGATGCATGACAGTTCACTTATAAGTGAAGAAACTAAGCAAAGAGTGCGCAAGGCAATGGCGAAGCTTGACTATTCACCGAACTTTGCGGCGCAGAATCTGGCGAACAAGTCGTCAAACATGATCGGGGTTATCCTGCCTGCAAGAGAGGATTCCGTCGGAGACAACCCGTTCTTTATTCAGATTATTCAAGGATTGGCAACGATCTGCAACGCACATGACTATATGGTTTCCGTAGCAACGGGTCAAAGCGAGGATGAGCTGGTCAGGAACATCGAGACGATGATCAAGCGAGGCAACATCAGGCAGTTCGTCTTCGTCTATTCCAAGGCGCACGACAAGGTTCTGGAGTATGTCAAGAAGCAGGACGGCGTGCGGTTCGTCATTATCGGTACGCCCTATGAAGATCGGGAAACGACGCTTTACGTCGACAATGACAACCGAAAGGCCGGGTTTGACGCGACGGAATTCCTGTATGACAAGGGGTTGGAAAATATTCTGTATGTCTACACCGATCTTGATGAAAACGTGCAGAACGACCGCTTTCTGGGGTATAGGGATGCCGTCAGGAAGCATGGAGGACAATTGCTGAGCCTGAGCCTTGGAAGCGAAGACGAACAGGAGCGCACGAAGGCCTTGAAGGATTATTTCAAGGCCTATCCGGAGATTGAGGCAATCATCGCGTGTGACGACATTCTGGCGTTCAAGACGGAGTATTCATGCGAAGCCGCAGGAATCGACGGCAGAAGGCTTGCAATGATGGGCTTCAACAATTCCGCATATGACAAGATCATGCATCCGACGCTGACTTCGGTCGAGATCTTCCCGCGTTTTCTGGGATCTGAGGCTGCGGCGCTTGCGATTGACTCGAATCTTAAAATTGAAAGCAACTGCGTGATTGTCCCGCACAAGGTCATCGAGCGCGAATCAACGGAAATATAGCATTAAAACCGCTGGAATCTGAAAGGTTCCGGCGGTTTTTGTTCATGAAAATACAGTGCCGCTGAAAATTTTTTCAAGAAAGTGCTTGCAAGTGCAACCGATTGCATATATAATAATAAGCGAAAATGAAAACGTTTGAATGAAGGGCGGCATAGGAAATGAAACGTATTTTTGAAATAAATCCATGGAAGGTAATCACGCATACATTCAATAAGGAAGACAAGCGTCTTCAGGAAAGCATGACGAGCATCGGCAACGAATATATGGGCATGCGCGGAATGTTTGAGGAAAAATACTCCGGCGATACGCACAAGGGCATCTATCTCGGCGGCGTCTGGTTCCCCGACAAGACGCGCGTCGGATGGTGGAAGAACGGCTATCCCGAATACTTCGGCAAGGTCATCAATGCGGTTGATTTTGTCAGCGTCGACATCAGGCTTGACGGAGAATCGGTTGACCTGGCCAAAGATGAATTCAGCGACTTTGAACTTGCGCTTGACATGAAGAACGGCGTCCTGACAAGAAGCTATGTTGTCAAGCGCGGTGAAAAGAAGGTCAGGTTGAGTTTCGAGCGCTTTGTCAGCGTTGACATGAAGGAACTCTATGCGGACCGAATCACGGTCGAAAACCTCGGCTCAACTGCAGTCAAGGTTGAAATCGACTCGGTCATCGATGCTGACGTCTTCAATGAAGACTCAAATTACGATGAGAAGTTCTGGAATGTTCTCAGCAAGAAGGCTGACAGGACAACGGGCCGTCTTGTTGCAAGGACGATTGAAAACAACTTCGGAACACCTCAGTTCACGACGGAAATGCTCATGCAGAACGTTTCCGATCTTGAGGCAAAGGATCCGGAGGAAACTGATCTCAAGGTTGCAAACGCCTTTGAAGGCGAGGTTGCAGCAGGTCAGAGCACTGTATTTGAAAAGCGCGTCATCGTCGTGACGTCACGTGACTATGACACTGTCGAGGCGCTTGACGAAGCAGCTGAGAAGCTTTCCGCAAAACAGGCGGAATCAAGCTTTGACGAACTGCTGGCAGCACAGGCAGACGGTTGGGCAAGGCGTTGGGAAAAAGCCGACGTTGTCGTTGAAGGAAACGATGAATCGCAGCAAGGCATTCGCTTCAACCTGTTCCAGTTATTCTCGACCTATTACGGAAACGATGCGCGCCTGAACATTGGTCCGAAGGGATTCACCGGCGAAAAGTACGGCGGTGCCACTTACTGGGATACCGAAGGTTTTGCCGTTCCCCTGTATCTGGCACTGGCAGACAAGTCAGTGACGCGGAACCTGCTTGAATACCGCCACGAACAGCTTCCGGGCGCATACCACAACGCAAGGCAGCAGGGACTGAAAGGCGCATTGTTCCCAATGGTGACGTTCAACGGAATCGAATGCCACAACGAATGGGAAATCACGTTTGAGGAGATTCACCGCAACGGAACGATCGCATATGCAATCTACAACTATACGCGCTATACGGGCGATACCGAATACGTGACGCATGACGGCTTTGACGTCCTGGTCGGCATCGCACGCTTCTGGGCAGACCGCGTTCACTTCTCAAAGCGCAAGGGCATGTACATGATTCATGGCGTGACGGGTCCGAACGAATACGAAAACAACGTCAACAACAACTGGTATACGAACATGCTTGCCAAGTGGTGCCTGGACTATGCAAACGAAATCGCTGACAAGGTCGACGACGAGAAGACGGCTGAGCTTGCCCTGACTTCAGAAGAACGTGCCAGGTGGCATGAAATCGCAGACAACATGTATCTGCCTGAAGACAGGGAATTAGGCATTTTCGTCCAGCACGACACGTTCCTTGACAAGGATCTGACGCCGGTCAGGGATCTTCCGCAGGACCAGCTGCCGCTCAATCAGCACTGGTCATGGGATCACATCCTGCGTTCGCCGTACATCAAGCAGGCTGATGTTCTTCAGGGCATTTACTACTTCATCGACCGCTTCACACAGGAGCAGAAGGAACGGAACTTTGACTTCTACGAACCGCTCACAGTTCATGAATCAAGCCTTTCCCCATCGATTCATGCCATTCTTGCCGCCGATCTTCACAAGGAGGACAAGGCTTTTGAAATGTACTCAAGAACTGCGCGTCTTGATCTTGACAACTATAACAACGATACGAACGATGGTCTGCACATCACGTCCATGACCGGTTCATGGCTTGCAATCGTGCAGGGATTTGCAGGAATGCGCGTCATTGATGACGAGCTGCAGTTTGCACCGTTTCTTCCGAAGGAATGGACGGGCTACAAGTTCAGAATCAACTTCCGCGACCGTCTTCTGAGCATTGATGTCAGCCGTGAAGGAACGGACATCGACCTGCTCAAGGGCGATGACCTGACAATCAGGCTGAACGGAAAAGATTTGAAACTTACGGCAAAATAAGGAGGATCAGAACGTGAAAGGTGCTATTTTTGATTTAGACGGCGTAATTACCGATACGGCCAAATTCCACTTTGCAGCGTGGAGTCAGCTGGCTTCCGAAAAACTTGGGCTGGAGCTTCCTGCTTCATTTGAAACCGAGCTCAAGGGCATCAGCCGAATCGAATCTCTGGAACGAATTCTGGATTTCGGCGGTCTTCGCGACAAATACACGGCTGAGCAGGTTGAAGAGCTGGCAGCAGAAAAGAACGGCTACTACCTGAAAGCCATCGACACTCTGACAAAAGACGACATTCTTCCGGGAATCGCGCGTTTGATAGGAGAATTGAAGGAACATGACGTCAAGCTTTCCGTTGCTTCCGCATCAAGGAATGCTCCGGTCATTTTGAAGAAACTGGGGTTGTTTGACGAATTTGACGCTATTGCAGATCCTTCGAAGGTCGAACACGGCAAGCCCGCCCCTGATATCTTCCTGGCCGGTGCAAGTGCAGTTTCCCTGGACCCGAAGGACTGTGTCGGTGTTGAAGATGCCGTTGCCGGAGTCGCCGCAATCAAGGCGGCAAATATGACGGCCGTGGCTGTTGGTGACCCTGAAGAGCTCAGGCAGGCTGACGTTGTCGTCTCCTCAACGGATGATTTCAGTTACGAACTGTTTGAAAAGACGTGGGAAAAATCGCATAATTAAAATTGTTTCAGCGGAAATTTTCATTTTTGAAGGTTTCCGCTGCTTTTTTAGTCGTGCATCGCAGTCAAGATGAAAATCTCTGAACTTGTCTGTAAACACCTGATGAAACAGGACTTATGCTCATGCTTGAGGATTCATGACATAAGCCGCAGCCGCCGGCACTGCATTTTTAAGTAAATCCATGTCAAAAAGGGCCGTTCGCATTGCGGAAGGCGGTAGTAATTGTCAAAACAACTTGAGATAACGCTTTCAAAAAACTATAATGAATATGTAGTTATTTCACTTGAGTTAGGGGGCATGGTCGATGAGAATGCTGACATTGAATTGTCATTCTCTGTTGAATTATGATTCTGAAAGGCAGATTCAGGAAATAGTCGATCAAATCGTCAGAGAAGAGATTGACGTCCTGTCGCTGCAGGAAGTAAATCAGTCACAGCTTGCAGATGCAGTTGCTGAAGACGAACTGGAATCATTGGGGTATAAGGAACCAGCGGAAGAAAGCGCAGTTATCAAGAGTGACAATTTTGCCTGTCGGTTGTCGAGAGCATTGAAAAAAGTGAAGCTTGACTTTAAATGGTCATGGAATCAAGCCTACAGGGAAGCAGACGGACTTGAGTGGGGAGTTGCGCTTTTTTCGCGTCTTAGTTTGACCAACGTGCACAGCGCTTTGATTTCAAGCAGCGACTTTGCGGACAATCTGACCAAAAGGTGCGTTCTGCTGGCGCAACTGGCCGATGAAACGAAAACGGTGGTGGCAGCTGTTCATTTTAACGGTGAGAATTCGTCGGAATTTCGCTATGAGTGGGGTAATTTGATGGAAACGATTGTAGAGCTGGGACTGAGTAGTCACCCCGTGTATCTGCTCGGAAACTTCAATGTTGACGCAGAAGTTGATACTGGAAGCTATACGCTGATGTGTCAGGAATTTGACGATACATACTGTTCTGCAATTTCAAAGGGCGACGGCATGACCGTCCGCGGAAGACTTGACGGATGGGATGACAGCGGAATTTCCGAGCGGCTGGACTATATTCTGACGAATGCGCAAAATGAAGTGTCCTACAGCCGCGTTTGCTTTGACGGAAACATCGGTCCGCGCATCTCAAATCATGCAGGGGTTTTGATTGAGGTTTCAGATGATTCCGAAACGTGCTCTGCATGATCAAAATCTGTTATAATTCAGGTGTGAACAGATTGGAGTGATTAATTATGACAAAGAAAGCAGCGGTGATTCTGGCACCGGGTTGTGAGGAAATCGAGGCTTTGTCAGTAGTTGACGTTTTGCGTCGTCTGAATGTCAAGTGTGATATGGTTGGTTTGTTTGACACGAAAGTCGACGGCGATCACGGAATTCTTCTGACGTGCGACAGGACGGTCGATGAAAGTCTGCTTGACTATGACCTCGTGGCTTTTCCGGGCGGACTTGAAGGAGCAAGGAATCTGCGTGATTCGGAAAGCCTCGCAGAGCTGATGGTCAGAAGGCAGAAGGACGGTAAATGGAATGCGGCAATGTGTGCTGCTCCGATGGCATTTGCCAGATATGGTCTGCTTGACGGTGCAGAATACACGATGTATCCGGGCATGAATGATGACATCAGTTCTGAAGTTGACAATGGTTCGTTTAAGGAAGACATCGTCGTCATTGATGAGGAAAGGCATCTTGTGACGAGCCGCGGACCGGCAACCGCATTGGCATACGCATATGCGATTGCGGAGGTTTTAGGGATTGACACGAAGGAAATCAGGCATGGAATGTTGTACGATTTGCTGCTTGAAGACAATTAACGATTAGCCGAAATACAAAATTAGCCGGGAAAATGCTTCCCGGCTAATTTTGTTAGTGCTTCTTCAAAAGCTTCAAGGCTGTGATGACTCCTGAGACGATGGCAATCACGAAGAGAATTTCACCGATGATGACAGTGAAGAAACCGGGTTCGTGAAGCATTCCGTATTCATCAACGTAGGAGGACAGGTTGCCGATGAAGGGAATGGCAAAACTCAAGCCCAGAAGAAGAAGCGGAAATCTGAAACTTTTCATGCTTCGATTTTAACAGGAATTTGTTTCCTATTGGTTAAAAACAGGTTAAGAAAAAGTAAAGCAAGACCGAATAGACATTCGGTCTTGCTTTTTTTGATATTAAGTTTATAAAATTCAGACTGTGAATCGATTTGCCTGTTCGTCCAGCTGCTCGGCGATTTGCTGCAGATCAGCCACATGTTGCGTAAACTCGTCCATCGTTGCCAGAACTTCTTCAGAATTTGCAGAAACTTCCTCTGTTCCGGCGGCGTTTTCCTGCGTTGAAGCAGAGATGCTTTCAAGACCTTCAAGAACCTTGGCCTGCACTTCTTCAATTTTCGTCGAAGCTTCGGCAACGCCGGAAACTCTTTCTGCCATGTCCTGATTGCGCTTGTAGACGTCCATCGTTGACTTGATGGCGTCCTGAATCAGTTTGGACTGCTTCTGACCGCCTTCAACGGAACTGTTCGTCTTGTCGACCATGGCAGTCGACTGCTGCTTGATGTTGTCGATGATGCCTTCGATTTCCTTGGTTGAGGCAGCGCTTTGTTCAGCAAGCTTGCGGATTTCAGCTGCAACGACTGAGAAGCCCTTGCCTGCTTCGCCAGCGCTGGCAGCTTCAATCGAGGCATTCAAGGCAAGCAGGTTCGTCTGACGCGAAATTTCGTTGATGACATTGATGATCTTGGTGATGTCCTGAATGTCGGCATTCATGTTCTGCACGCTTTGGGACAGGGCCTTCATGTCTTCAAGCTCGTCACTCCAGTTACTGTTGACCTTGTCCATCGTGTTCATGTTGTCCTGATTGATTTTAGCCGATTCAACGGATTCCGAGTTCATCTGCTGAACGCTTTCGTTCAATTCGTCGATGACCTTTGAAAGTTCTTCAAGCTTGGTCACACTGTCCTGAGTTTCCTGAGCCTGCGAACTCGTCACGTCGGCAATGCCCGTAATCGTTTGTGCGACTTCGTCAACGGCGCGGTCGGTCTGTTTTGAAAGATCGAGCAGTGAAGTCGACATTTCATCGACTTTGGCTGAATTTTTCTGAACATGTCCGATTAGTTCTGCCGTTGCGTCAATCATGTGATTGTATTCATATGCAATCTGGTTGAACTCGTGTCCGTCTGGATCGGGACTAACGAGCTTTGCCGCAAGTTTTTTGAGATAAGAATGCTTGACGGACGGATCGTATTTTTCAATCTTGTTCAGGTTGCCTGAGGCAGCTTCCTGAATCCGGTTCTTGAAGATATTGATTCCGTCTTTGATCCATTGAACTGAAGCAATTGTGGTAACCACGATTGCAATGCCGATAATGATGAGAATGAAGGCTGTATTTCTCAACAGGACAGTCTGTTCTGTCTTGAAATCATATCTTCCGACTTTGGCAAACGTCCATGTCACACTTGAGCTGCTGCCCTTGTCGAAATAAATGTCCTGTGTTTTTGCCTCTCCCTTGATATGTATCGTTCCCCGGCGTTTTCCGGAATTTGAAATGGCCTTGAATTCGGGAGTTTGAGAGATGTCCTTGCCTACCTTGTAAACCGTGCCGGAGTTCTTGTCACCCGTTGAATTGATAACGTTACCCTTGTTTGAGACGAGCGTGAGACTGCCGGTTCTTCCGACTTTCATGTCGGCAAACTCATTTATGATGTCATTGTAGGAAACATTGATACAGATTACTCCGGAATCGCCTTTCCTGTTTCTGACGACGGTTGAGGCAGTTGTCAGCCACTGTCCCGTTGCTGCAAGGTAATGCGGAGTTGTCCAGTAAATCTGGCCTTCTCTCTGGACTGCACCCTTGTACCAGTCCTTTGTTCTCAGATCGGCCGTATCCTTGATGCCCTGGGTGCTTGTGAACTTACCCTTGCTGTTGATGAAAATTGCGTTCGTGTATTCATTGTTTCCTGAAATGGCAAGGTTCAGTTCGCGCTTAATCTGGTTGAAATCAAAATCGTTTTCAAAAGTCGGCTGACTGGAAATACCGGTCAGCTTTTCATTTGTCGTTTTGTTCAATTTGGTTCTGGCCTTTTGCAGAGTTGCGACTGCGCTTTGCTTTGAAAGCTCATTTCGTTCCTGCAGCATGTCAATATTGCTCATGTAGGAAGTAATTGACATAATAATGATCGGGATGAATCCGAGAATCATGAGCATGACCATAATCGGTCTGCTGATGCTTTTACCCCGTGTCCTGTTTTTATTTTCCACCTTCGTAACCTCCAGTAATGTCTGATAAAAAACGTACAACATGAAAATTATACAAAAACAACATGATGGAAATGTATATTTTCTTAAAATAAAAAAAGAAAACCAATCATCAAATTAAGGCATTTTTGATGATTGGTTTTAATAATTGTGACTATAGTTTCAAAAAACGTTTTATTATTTAATAATTTGAATTCTGACTGTTTGTGACGGCCTTGAAATGCGTATAAACATACAATCCGTCATCGGTGGAACCCTTGATGTCAGTGATTTTCTTGCCGTCAATCAGCTTCAGTGCGGTTTCGATGCACTTTTCACCCTGAATTTTTGTCGGCTGGGCAGCAGTCAGGCCCATTTCACCTGAACTGATTCTGGCTTTTCCTTCGGCCGATGCATCCACTCCGCAGACAATCGGGAGTTTCCTGCCCGCCTTCTTGAAGGCCTTGATTGCTCCGACCGCCATATTGTCATTGTTTGATGCGATGACGTCGCACGGCTGTCCGGTCTTAAGGAACAGTTCCATCTGATGTTCAGCCGTGTCTTCTTCCCAGTCCGCATAGTCATTGAAGACGTAATTGACGCTTCGTCCGGCCTTTTCAAGAGTTTCCTTGAAGGCTTCGGTTCGTTTTTCAGAAACAAGTCCGCTTTGACCTTTCAGGACGACAACGTTCAGTGTCTGTTTGTCAGTATGCTTTAAAACGTAATTTGCCTGAAGACGTCCGGCCATTTCTTCTTCCGGTCCGACGTAGACGTCCTGGTTTTCCTTCAGGACGCTTTCTGACGGTTGAAAGTTGTAGAAGACGACGGGAATTTTCCCGGCAAGTGCAATCATTTCCTGGGCATTGTCGGCATCAACCGGTCTGATCATGACGGCATCGTAGTGATTTCTGACAGCTTTCTTCAACTGTCTGATCTGTTTTTCACTGTTCTGATCAGAATTATAGACGTCAACCGTAACCCCTTTTTCGGCGCCTGCGTCCTTGATGGACGAAATCAGGTTTCTGATCAGTCCGTCGTCATTGGTGTGAATCAAAACGGCAATGCGCTTACCGTTGCCGCTGTCACTGTCTGACCTGCTGCCGCATCCGGCCGTAAGGAACACCATGCAGGCCAGCGCCATTAACACCTTGAAAAATTTCTTGAACATGCTTAACTCCTCCTGTTTGCTTAGACCTTGAAGCGCTTGACCTGATCGGCAAGTTCCTCTGAAGTGGCGGCCAGATGCCTGGACTCTTCGGCAAGAACCGTGCTGTTTTCGGAAATGTTCCTGGCCTGTGAAAGCGTCGTTTCCGAAGTGGCATGAATTTCGTCTGAACTTGCGGCCTGCTCTTCCGAAATGGCAGCAACGTTTGTCGCAACCTGGTCAACGCTGTCGATTTCCTCGACGACCTTCGAGATGACGTCGCTTGTTTCCTGGATGTTATGGTAGATTGTGTCGAAGCTTTCAACGGCCGTATTGATTAAAACGGCACTGGAGTTGATGTCCTTGACGCTTGATCCGGCCTGCTGAACCGTATTGTCGACAAGTCCGTTGACCTGATCGATCAGGTCTGAAATCTGCGAAACAGATTCGGCACTGCTCTTGGCAAGATTATTGATTTCAGTTGCCACAACCGCAAAGCCCTTGCCTGCTTCTCCGGCACGTGCCGCCTCAAGCGATGCATTCAGCGAAAGGAGATTTGTCTGATGGGCAATTTCGCCGATGATTTTCACGATATTGACGATTTCACCCGAAGCCTTGCCGACCGAATTGATGGAATCCTGGAGAGTCGTAACTGAGGATTGAATGTTTTCGAGCGCCGTAACGACCTGCTTCATGTCCTCCCGTCCCTTATTTGAAACTTCGACCGTATCGTTCATCTTGTTTCTGGCATGATCGCCGTTGTCCTTGGTGTCGGTGACGACTTCTGCCAGCTGACTTGCGTTTTCGGCAATGTCATTGACGGAAATTGCAAGTTGATCGACCGTCATGTTGAGTTCGTTCATTGATTTTGACTGAGTGTCTGATGCGGAACTCATTTCATTTGCAACGCGCTCGCTGTCAAGCGCCTGTTCCTCGAGATTGCGTGAAATGCCTGTGATTGATTTGATCATCTGACGCATGTAGGTGATGAATTCGGAAACGCTACGGCCCATTTCGGCAATTTCGTCGTTGCCCTTCGTCTTGACGGAAACGGTGAAGTCACCGCCGGCCATTGCCGTGATGACCTTCGTCATTTCCTTGACAGGCCTGATTGTGACATGCGTTACGCGTTCAACGACAATGCACATGATCAGAAGGGCAATGAGACTGACGATTGCCATGATGATTCTCAGTTTTGAAAGGTCAGCTAAAACAATGCCTGACGGAATATATGAAACCAAGATCCAGTCGGTTCCGTCAATCTGGGAAAATGCAGTGAAGTTTTCTCCGAGCTCCTGGGTGGAGTAGTCGCTTTTCTTGATTTCCCTTCTGGCCTGTGCGTAAATCTCAGGCTGGTCTGACGAGCCGAGTCTTTCTGAAACATAGCCTGAATTGCGATCAGCCATGATCTGCATCGTATCCTTGTTGACGAGAAAAGCTTTGGCACCTTCCATCGAAATGCTTGAATTGACAATGGTTGAAATGCGGTCAAGGCTGAAGTCAGCGGCAATGACACGGACATTCCTGCCGTTGTCGTCAAGCATCCCCGTTGCGCTGATGACCTTGCTTCCGTCTTCATTCGTGTACGGGTCGCCGAATGCCATGTTGACGTGAGTCAGACCTTCCTTGAACCAGGTCGAGTTCAGGGGATTGCTGATGGCCTTGTCTGACTTTTCCGCCTTGATGACCTTGCCCTTCTGGTCTGCGATGTAAATTCCGTTTTGAGAGTTGGTATTGAAGCCGTAATAGCTGTCGACCGTCTTCTGGAGGGCCTTGTCGCTTTGATTGGAAGTTTCAATGGCCTTCTTGGCTGAATTGAACGAATTGAGATTTTCCGTCATCCACGCTTCAATACTGGAACTTTGCTTGGCAACGGAAGTTTCCAGAAGATCTTCGGCATTCCTCTTGATCATCGAAGCGGAAATGTTGTAGGCAATGACTACCAAAGCAATGATCATTAAACCGGTAATTGGAATGATTGCTGACAAGAGCTTTGCCTTGATAGAGAACTTAGTGTTTTTTTTCAAAGACATATCCTCCATATGTATAAATTTCTTTAAATGAAATATATGATTCGCTAGTATTAATATCGGAAGAAAGTTTCAAAAATTAACCCTTCAATATACATATGAGATGATAATGAAAGGTATTTTAGTTTATAATCTTAATTTAATGCGTGATGAAGTCAGTTTTGTAACAATTGTGCATTTTTTGTCTAAATCAAGGCCGGATACTGTATAATTGCAATTGAGCGTCATCGCTCAATCGTTAAAATCAAGGGGTGGTAATTTTGAAGCAGCCAATCATTTCATTCAAGAACGTCATCAAGTGCTATGATGACGACGTACCGGTATTGAAGAACGTCAGTTTCGAGATTGAGGAGGGAAAGTTCTACACTCTGCTCGGTCCTTCCGGATGTGGCAAGACAACGATTCTAAGGATGATTGCGGGCTTTTCAGAGCCGACCGAGGGCGACATTTACTTTGAAGGGAAGAAAATCAACAACGTCCCTGCAAATAAGCGGCAGGTTAATACGGTTTTTCAGGATTATGCATTATTTCCGCACATGGACGTGTATGACAATATTGCATTTGGCTTAAGAGTCAGGAAACTTCCGAAAGATCAGATTGATCAAAAGGTCAGGGAAGCATTGAAGATGGTGCAGCTGGCCGGTTATGAAAAACGCGGGATCAATGAAATGTCAGGCGGTCAGAGACAACGCGTGGCAATCGCAAGGGCAATCGTCAACGAACCCAAAGTGCTGCTTTTGGATGAGCCGCTGTCTGCCCTGGATCACAAGCTGAGGCTTGACATGCAGTATGAGCTGCGCGAACTTCAGCAGCGCCTGGGAATCACGTTTATCTTCGTGACTCACGATCAGGAAGAGGCTCTGGCGATGAGCGACGAGATCTTTGTCCTGAACAACGGCAACATCGTTCAATCCGGAACGCCCGTTGACATTTACGATGAGCCGATCAATCACTACGTTGCTGACTTCATCGGAGAAAGCAACATCTTGAACGGGACGATGATCAGGGACTGTCTGGTTGAGTTTGCAGGCAAGCGGTTTGAATGCGTCGACGAGGGGATGAGGGAAAACGAGCCGGTCGAGGTTGTCCTGAGACCCGAGGATCTGGATTTGACGGATGAAGGGCACGGCAAGCTGAAGGTCAAGGTCGATACGGTCCTCTTCCGCGGCGTTCACTATGAAATCATCTGCTACGATGACGAGGGCAACGAGTGGATGGTTCATACAACAAAGAAGGCCGTGCCGGGGACGACGATCGGACTTTACTTTGATCCGGAAGACATTCACGTCATGCGTTTCAACGAATCTGAAGAAGATTTTGACGCACGTCTTGAAAGCTATGAGGATTGAGGGGGATTTCGATGAAAAAGTACAATGCCTTTTTTGCGATTCCATATTTTCTATGGCTCGTTTTCTTTGTCCTGGCTCCTGTCATCCTGATTGTCGGATATTCCTTCCTTGATTCCAACGGTCACTTTACCCTGCAGAACTATGCAACGTATTTTGCGTCCGGCAAGTATCTGGCCATGACGTTCAACTCAGTCCTGTATGCGTTTTTGATTACTTTGCTCACGCTTGTCATCAGCTATCCGACGGCATATTTTCTGACGAAGTTGAAGCACCGCGATTTATGGCTGCTGCTGATCATTCTGCCGACATGGATCAATATGCTGCTCAAGGCCTATGCATTCATCGGAATCTTCAGTCTGCACGGCGGGATCAACCGGTTCATGACGTTCTTCGGACTTGCGCCGCATCAGATTCTGTTTACTGACGTCGGTTTCATGATCGTTGCGATGTATATCCAGCTTCCTTTCATGATCATGCCGATTTTCACGGGACTGGAGGAGCTTAATCCGTCACTGATCAAGGCCAGCCGAGACCTTGGTGCAAATGCATTTCAAACATTTACGAAGGTGATTTTCCCGTTGTCTCTTGCGGGCGTGAAAAGCGGCATCCAGGCTGTCTTCATTCCGTCCCTGTCCTTCTTCATGCTGACGCGTCTGATTGGAGGAAACCGCGTGATCACTCTCGGGACTGCGATTGAAGAGCACTTCCTGGTTACGCAGGACTGGGGGATGGGGTCAACGATCGGCGTTGTCCTCATCATCGCAATGTTCATTGTGATGATTATCACCGGTGAAAAGAAGAAGGGGGGCAGAAACTGATGGAAAAAAAGCATAATTTCAGCTGGGACAAGCTGTATCTTGCTGTCGTGTTTGTTTTCCTGTATGTTCCGATTGTTTATTTGCTGGCGTATTCATTCAATAAAGGTGACACGATGAATTCCTTTACCGGATTTTCCATGCGCCATTTTGCCGAGCTCTTCTCGGACACACGTCTGATCGTGATTTTGCTTGAGACGTTCATGCTGGCCTTTTTGTCGGCGCTGATCGCAACGGCCATCGGTACGTTCGGGGCGCTTTCGATCTATTACGTCAGGAAACGCCGGCAGAGAATGGCACTGTTGTCCTTGAACAACATTCTGATGGTTTCGCCTGACGTCATCATCGGTGCCAGCTTCCTGATTCTGTTTACGACAATCGGATCGCTTGTCGGAGGAATCGGGCTCGGATTCTGGACGGTGCTCCTGTCGCACGTCGCATTCAGCATCCCGATCGTTGTCCTGATGGTTCTGCCCAAGCTTCAGGAAATGAACGGGTCGATGGTTTCTGCTGCATATGATCTTGGCGCAAATAACTTTCAGGTTTTAAAGGATATTATCCTGCCTTTTTTGACGCCGGGAATCATTGCCGGGTATTTCATGGCATTCACGTATTCACTGGATGATTTTGCCGTCACGTTCTTTGTGACGGGAAACGGGTTTACGACTCTGGCCGTTGAAATCTACTCCAGAGCCCGGCGCGGCGTGAGTCTTGAGATAAATGCACTCAGTACGCTTGTTTTCCTGTTTGCGCTTGTCCTGGTGGTCGGATATTACTACATCAGCAAGGACAACGAGTCTAAAAGGAAGAGCGGAAGACGTCAGAAGGGCGGTGTGATGCGATGAAGAAACTGCGTGCACTGGTGATTGGAATCGTCGCAATCATCGTTATCCTGATTGCCGGTTCCAGGATATTGAGCCGTTCTTCAGGAATGTCCGGCGCAAAAGTCATCAATATATACAACTGGGGAGATTATATCGACCCGGAACTGATCTCTGAATTTGAAAGGAAGACAGGCTACAAGGTAAATTATGAAACTTTTGACTCAAACGAAGCCATGCTGACCAAGATCAGGCAGGGCGGTACATCGTACGATCTTGCGGTGCCAAGCGACTATATGATTCAGAAGATGAAGAAGGCTCATCTGCTCAAGCCGTTGGACAAGTCGAAAATCAAGGGTCTGAACAATATTTCAAGTCAGTTTCTGAATCAGCCCTTTGACCGGAACAATCGCTACTCCGTCCCTTATTTTTGGGGAACTCTGGGCGTCGTCTACAATGACAGGTACTTCAGAAAATCGGACGTTGACAGCTGGAACAAGCTCTGGAACAAGAAGTTTCGCGGCAAAATCATGTTTGTCGACGGTGCCCGCGAATTCATGGGCATCGGGCTGGCCAGTCTCGGATATTCGCTCAACAGCAAGAATGACAGGGAGCTTGACCGGGCTTATAATAAGCTGAAGTCCCTGACCGGAAATACGAAGGCGATTGTTTCAGATGAGATCAAGATGTACATGGAAAATGAAGAAAGCAGCGTTGCCGTGACCTATTCCGGCGAAGCTTCGGAAATGCTTGCCGAAAACAGGCACCTGCACTATGTCCTGCCTTCAGAAGGGACCAATTTGTGGTTTGACAACATCGTCATTCCGAAAACCTCGAAAAATACCAGGGGTGCCTATGCGTTCATCAATTTCATGCTTGAACCGAAGAACGCGGCGAAGAACGCTGAGTATATCGGCTATGCGACGCCAAACGAAAAGGCCAGGAAGTATCTTCCAAAGGAAGTCGTTGACGACAAGCAGTTTTATCCGGAAAAATCCCTGATGAAGAAGATGGAAGTTTATGAGGATCTTGGTTCACGGTATATTGAAAAATACAATGATTTGTATCTGGAACTGAAGATGTATCGTCATTAGTGACAAAAGCTGGCGGTAAATTTGTTCATTTTGATAATCATAAAAATTTGCATTGTGCACAACCTATCGCCTATAATTAAAGTATAGATGCAGGGATGCCCGCATCGTCTCTATCATACAATAATATCAACTCAGATTCCCGCATGATTCCCGATATCATGCGGGTTTTTGTCTGGGTTTGTGGCTGATGTTTCCGGGTGTCCGGGCATTATGCATGACAGAGCCAGCGGTTGAACATGGCCATTGGCAGCATCATTTGACAAAATACAAAAAAGGTGCTGAAAAATCACTGTCAGCACCTGTTAGTATGAATTTATGAAAATGACGGCATATAAAAACAGCTCGCATACCCATTCAAAATTCCTACATATCAGCTTGAAGGTTCTCGTGTCGACTTCAAAGCCAAAAACCAACCGGGTACACGGGCCGTAATCCTGTAAGATAAGGAGTAACTATCATTCCCACGTCCTTTATTCAATTTTATGTCTATGATCTGTTCGCCCTCTCCGTGGCACTCAACACAATCACCTTTTTGAGCCAATCACAGCCGATACCGGTACGACTGTTGCAACGACAACCTGATGAAAAACTTCTCATGTTGGTTCCATCACCCTCTGTCCTTGAAGCGACAAATGCTTCGATTAATTCATGTGGGATCATCGACTCCTTACACTTATTTTATAACATATCCGAGCTAGAAATGCAAGCGCATACATTGAACTTGCGGAAATTTTTTCTGCAGCCGGAATGCTTGACTGAATTTGTACCAACAAGTTATAATACAAGTGATGAAAACGGTTAATTCAAAGGAGGAAATAATTATGGGCAAGGTTGTATTCTTAGATGTTGACGGGACTCTCTGCGACTACGACGGCGTGATTCCCGAATCTGCAAAGCAGGCGATCGGACAGGCGCGCAGGAACGGACACAAGGTCTATATCTGCACCGGACGTTCGCGTGCAGAAGTCTATCAGGAAATCTGGGACATCGGACTTGACGGGATGATCGGCGGAAACGGCAGCTATGTTGAAGACCGAGGCAGTGTGGTCTATCATAAAAAGCTCAGTGAAGCAGAGGAACGGGAGGTTGTTGACTGGCTCAATTCCCGCGGACTTGAGTTTTACGTCGAGTGCAATTCCGGCTTGTATGCCAGCAAGAACTTCGAGACTGCCGGCGAAGAGACGATGAAGAAGTATGTTTCGGGCAAGGGTCAGGCTGATGTTTCGAACGTCACCGTACGTTCAAGCTTTCCTGAAATGATCTTCGGCGCATCCCCGTACCGCGATGATGCCAACAAGATCAGCTTCATACTCGGTTCATATCAGGATTTCCTTGATGCAAGAGACAGGTTCAGTGACCTCAAGGCAGGCACCTGGGGTGGAAAGGACGAACAGGCACTTTTCGGAGACCTTGGCGTCAAGGACATTGACAAGGCGCATGCCATTGACGTTTTGCTTGAGCATCTTGATGCAAAAAGAGAAGATACGATTGCGTTCGGGGATGCCAAAGTCGACATTCCGATGTTCGAATACTGCGGAACTTCAGTATGTGTCGGAAACGGGGGCGACGAGGCAAAGAAAGCGGCTGACATCGTGGCTCCTGCGGTTGACGATGACGGTCTCTTCTCTGCATTTCAGGAGCTTGGACTGATATGAATAAAAATGGCGCCTGCCTTTCCGTAGCAGACGCCGAACCGTATAATAGAAACCTAAGCATAACATCCATTGTGTGAATTGTCAATATCACAAATGTGAAACAATCGTGAAAAATGGGCTTACAATCGTTGATATAGCAACTTTTTAAAGTTTGTAAATTTTTTTATAAATCCAGTGCTTATCACTTGAATTCTGTTCAAAAGAGTTTAAAATAGGAGTTGAAAAATATGAAAGGAAGTCTTAGTTATGGCACATGAATTGACAAATCGTTTCAATGATCTGATGAATACGGGTGATGATTTCTTCTCGAACTTCGGCCGCTCGTTCTTCAGCAACTTTGACAGTTCGTTCAAGGAAATGAAGTCTGACATCAAGGAAACCGACAAGGACTACACGGTCGTAATCGATGTCCCCGGCGTTGACAAGAAGGATATGACGATTGATTTCAAGGACGGCGTTTTGACCGTTTCAGCCAAGCGTGACTCCTTCAGTGACGAAAGCGACAGCGAAGGTAATATGGTTTCGAGCGAACGCAGCTATGGCCGCTTTGCACGTCAGTATGCCTTCGACAATGTTGACCGTGACGGAATTTCTGCCAAGTGCGAAAATGGTGTTCTGACCATTGTCTTGCCAAAGACTGAAGAAGAAATTTCTCAGACAAGCCACATTCAGATTGACTGACAGATAAAACATGACCGAAAGGCCCCGGGATGAAGTCCCGGGGCCTTTTTTATTTCCAAGTATTGGAAATATTAATTACCGGTCTGTCCTGCTTAAAGTTTTCAACTTCTGTAATTTCAATCAGCCGAAGTATTTTATTTTTCTTATGGAAATGTGAAATTGAATTTATGAGATGCTTTGCTTGAAGGAAGCAATATAATTTTTCCTGATTCCGAATATAAACATGAAATCAACTTTTTTTAGGACGAAACGCGCCTTGTTTAATTGACTTTTAATCATACGTTAATTATAATGATGCCTATAGATACTAAAGAACGATAAGCGTTTTTGTATCAAAAAAACAAGAGGCGACTTATAATGATTACATACAGATACTCTTCCAAGCTGAAATTTCTGCTGATTGTCCTGTTCGGAACAATCAAAAGCTCAGAATATGTCATTCTTGCATATATTGTCGGAACTCTGACAGACATTGCCACGAATCATCAGCTCGGACGGCTGCCGGGGTTCATTGCATTTGTCATGTGCACCTTTGTCCTGCTGCTTCTGGCAGAACTGATTTACAACAGTCTGAGGGCCGGTGCAGTCAAGAACATGAATGTCTTTCTCAGAAGAAGAATCCTGCAGGGAATGTTGAATAAGTCAGCTGAAGAAAATAGGGAATCACTCGGCTTTCTGACCAATGACTTCAAACTGCTTGAAACAAACAGGACAGACACAGAATTTGATGCAATCCTTGCAGTGTCCACGCTGACATTGGCACTATCCTATGCTCTTTATTCCAACTGGATATTGACAGTTGTCTTCTTCGCCGGATCGATGATACCTGTTCTGGCATCGAATCTCTTCCAGAAACCGATTCAGTCAGCATCTGAAAAATGGACGGAGGCCAACGCCTCATACGTAGGACAGGTAAAGAACTTCATTGATGCTTCTGACTGTGTCAGACTTTATGACAGAGCTGAACAGGTCGCATGTAAGAACGAACCGAAAATCCGTCGTCTTGAAGAAGCGCTCAGAAGAATGAATCTGCTTAACAACAATGCCAATTCCTGCATCAATGTCATCGCAAACATCGGGACCTTTGTGCTTCCGTTTCTCTTTGGCATCTATCTCGTTTTAAGGGGCCAGACGACGCTTGGTGCACTCTTCGGCATTGTCCAGCTGTCAAATGCATTCGTAAATCCCATTCTGATCCTTCTTCAGGAAAGAAACAGCTTCTCGACGACAAGACCGATTGTTGAAAAAGTAAACCAGTTTCTGAAGGATGCGGAAAAAAAGAACCCAGACGGGCTTGTCATGCGTGATGAACTGTCACTGGATGGAATCAGTGTCTCAAGAAACGGGCGGAAGCTGCTTGAAGACATCAGTCTCGACATCACAAGGGGGAAGAAAATTGCGGTTACAGGTCCGTCGGGTTCCGGCAAGTCAACGCTCATGAAGCTTCTTGTCTCCGACGATGAATCAACTGGCAGGATTGACAGCATCGTTTTGGACGGAAAACCGGTTGATGCTGCAGCCATCTCATCCCTGTTTGCATATTCGAGCCAGTCCCCCGTTGTCCTGGCCGATACTCTGTGGTTCAACCTCACACTTGGAAGAAAAATTGGAGAACAAAGGGTAATGGATGTCTGCAAATCGCTGGATCTGGATGACATTGTCAGGGAAAAGGGATTTGACTATGTCCTTTCAGCAGACGGGACCGGTCTGTCCGGTGGTCAACTTGCCCGGATAGAACTGGCACGTGCCGTTCTTTCCGGGAGGCCGGTTCTGCTTTTAGATGAAATCAACGCCTCTCTTGACAAAAGGACCGACATGGACATCCATCATTATCTCTGGAATTCCAATCTGACTTTTATTGAAATCATCCACCATTACAGAAAGGAAGACCTGAAGAATTATGATGTCGTAATCGATGTTTCAGATTACAGATGATTTTTCCGAGCACTTGGACGATGGTGAATTTTTCAGGCTTATCCTGGCTTAACTCTTGACTAATTTTTCTAACGGTGTTTTAATAATATCAACAAGGATGAAAGGATGAAGAACATGACCGGAAAACGTGCTGCAGTTGCATATTATTTTGGCTTTGCTTACTTTGCGAAGCGCCCGTAGTAGCTTACAGGTACGGGCGCTCCCCGTATCTGGCAGGGTCATGTTTCTTGTACCACGGCCAGAAAGGCGATTTCGGCTGTGGTGAACCTCATTCATGGAGAATCTCATTTACAGCCGGAATCATCAGGGTTTCGGCTGTTTTTTTATCCGGATGACGGAGGCAGGAACAATGAGTGAAAAATTAGAGAAGGCAAGAATGAAGGTTACGAAAGCAGATGAGCAGATCGTGCCCTTGCTCGTAAAGAGGCTCGCTGCGGTCGGGGAAATTGGGCGAATCAAGCAGGAAGAGGGCATCGAAATCAAGGATTCCGGGCGAGAGGAAAAGGTTCTGGAAAAGGTTGGAGAATGGGCCGGTCATGAAAATGCAGAGTACGTTAAGCAGATATACAGGGAGATAATGGCTCAGGCATGCAGGTTTCAGCAGAATCAAAAGGAGGAGATCAAATGATTTACTTAACGGCAGGAGAATCGCACGGCCCGCAGCTGACGGGAATTATCGAGGGATTGCCGGCGGGGCTTCATATCGACGTTGACGCAATCAATGACAATCTGGCCAGACGTCAAGGCGGGTACGGCAGGGGAAACCGGCAGAAAATCGAACATGACACGGTTCAGGTCGTCGGCGGAATGAGACACGGATATACGCTTGGATCACCGCTTTCTCTGGTGATCAAAAACCGCGATCATTCGCACTGGAGCGAGGTCATGGATCCGCTTGAAAACGACAGCGAAAATGCTCAGCTCAGGCAGTTGAAGCATCCAAGACCGGGACATGCCGATCTTGTCGGCGGGATGAAATACGGGCACCGCGATTTGCGCAACGTTCTGGAGCGTTCCTCTGCACGTGAGACGGCAATCCGCGTTGCACTCGGAAGCGTGTGCCAGCAGTTCCTCGAACAGCTTGGAATCAAGGTGGTTGGCTATGTGAAGCAGCTTGGACCTCTTGTACTCAGCACGGATGACCTTCTTGACGTCGATGAGATACGAGGCAGGATCGAGTCAAACGACATGCGCGTGCTTGACCGGGAAAAGGTTGAAGAAGCGCATGAACTGATTTTGAAAACGAAAGAAGAAGGCGACACGCTCGGCGGCATCGTCAGAATCGTTGCAACGGGACTTCCGGCCGGGCTTGGCAGCTACATCAGCTGGGACACGAAGCTTGATGCGAAGATTGCCTCTGCCGTGATGGGAGTCAATGCCATCAAGGGCGTCAGCATCGGTGACGGTTTTGAGGCGGCCACTCGTCCCGGCAGCATGGTAATGGATGAAATCCTGCATGAAGATGCCGGATGGACGCGGAAAACTGACCATCTCGGAGGCTTCGAAGGCGGGATGACAAACGGCATGCCGGTGGTCGTCAATGCGGCGATGAAGCCGATTCCGACTCTGTACAAGCCGCTTGAGACGGCGGACATCGAGACCAGGGAAAAATCAAAGGCCAGCGTCGAGCGTTCGGACACGACGGCGCTTCCGGCCTGCTCAGTCGTGCTTCAGAGCGTCGTCTGCCTGGAACTTGCAAAGGCAGTCTGTGACGAATTCCAGAGCTCAAGCATGGAGCGTCTCGAAAGACAGATTACAGAATACCGGGAAGAGCTTGCGAGGTATTAGATGTGAAGATTCATACATTGGGACCGGAGCAGACTGACAGCAGCGAGGCCTGTGACTATTACCGGAGACAAAACCTTTCTGATGCAGAAATCGTGCTTCACCAAAGCTTTGAGAGCATTTTGGAACACCTTGAAGAATACCGCGGCGATTTATTCGTGGTTCCGGCGGCATTTGCATCTGATGCCCTGCATTTGACATGGGGAACGATGCACTACCGCTTCCTCGACAGGCTGGACGTCGAGGCAAGCTTCGTCTATCCGCTCTCGGAAATGGTCTGCATCAGGAGCAGGAAGCGCCATACCGGAATCGGATATACGCATGCGGCCACAAAGGATCTGCTGAAAAAGTATGCGCCAGAGGCCAGGTCGGTGTCTGTCGCCAGCAAATACAGAGCTTACGAACGCTATCTGGAGGACGGCGAATACGTTTTAACGAACAGGAAGAACATGGTCGAAGAAGATGACGCAGAAATCTTGGCGGAATTTCAAGTGAAAATGGTCTGGTGCGTCTACCGGATCAAATAGGGAGGAGAAAAAATGAAAATTTTGCAAAAAGCGCCGGAAAACGGACTGCACGGCAATTTGACGGTGCCGGGGGACAAAAGCATTTCGCACCGTGCCCTGATGATCGGAGCAATCAGTGAAGGAAGGACGGAAATCGAGCATTTTCTCTGTGGCGAGGACTGTCTGAGCACGATGAAGGCCTTGCAGGACCTCGGTGTCAGAATCGTCCGAAACGGCGAGCACGTCGAAGTCGAAGGCGTGGGCCTGACCGGATTGAAGCAGCCGGAAGGGTCTCTTGACATGGGAAATTCAGGGACGACGACGAGACTCATGATGGGACTTCTGTCCGGGCAGGAGCTTGATGCGGAAATGGAAGGCGACGCCTCACTTTCGAAGCGCCCCATGAAACGCGTCAGCGAACCGTTGAAGAAGTTCGGTGCAGAGGTCCTGCTTTCGGATCAGGGGACGCTTCCTGCAGCCGTTCACGGCAAGAAGCTTCATGAGGCAACGGTCAAGATGGATGTTGCAAGCGCACAGGTGAAAAGCGCGCTGATTTTTGCGGCACTTTATGCCGACGGAACATCAACCATCGTTGAAAAGCTGCCGACGCGCAATCATACGGAAATCATGCTTCAGGCATTCGGCGCAGACGTGAGGACAGCTGATGATGGCGTGACGATTACGGTTTCCGGGAAACCTCGTCTGAAAGGCAGAAAGGTCATCGTCCCGGGCGATATTTCCTCTGCGGCATTTTTCATCGCGGCAGCAGCTTTGATTCCCGGGTCGGAAGCAACGTTTGAAAACGTTTCGCTCAACCCGACAAGGACCGGAATTCTGCATGTCCTGTGCAGGATGGGCGGAAACGTCAGCATCGTGCCTGATCCGGATGAAGGCGGAGAAAGACGCGGAACGATCAGAGTGAAATATGCGCCGCTCAGGGCAGTCGAGTTGACTGAAGAAGACGTCCCGGCAATCATTGATGAACTGCCGCTTGTTGCGATGCTTGCCGCAAGCGCTGACGGAACGAGCAGAATCACCGGTGCGGCTGAACTTCGCGTCAAGGAAACCGACAGAATCGCAGTGACGGCAGCAGAGCTTCGCAAGTTCGGCGTTGAAATCGAAGAACTTGAGGACGGGATGATTATCAAGGGACGGGAGAACTGGGACGTTCAGACCACGAAACTTGACAGCCACGGAGATCACCGCATCGGCATGATGGACACAATTGCGGCACTGAAGGCAGATTGCGGAATGGAACTTGAAAATGAAGCTGCCATTGACATTTCGTATCCGACGTTCTTTTCCGACCTGGAGAAGATTACAGGAGGCGTGAAGAATGACTAAGGTTTACTTGAAAGGCCTGGGACTGATCGGAAGTTCGCTTGCAAGAGCAATCAAAAAAAAACACCCGGATTACATGCTGATTGCAGAAGATCAAAACAAGGACGCCGAACGCTATGCGCTGGAACACGGAATCGCGGACGAATGCGGCACTGCATTTGACAAGGCTGGAGATGCCGACCTGATTATTCTGGCGACGCCCGTCAGCGTAATTGAAGAAGACCTTCTGCGGCTGGCCGGACTTGAAACGAAACCGGGAGCAATCATCACTGATGTCGGCAGTACGAAGAAAACGGTCATGGAAGCTGCACGGAAGCTGATTGATGCAGGCAGGATTTTCATTGCCGGTCATCCGATGGCGGGGTCGCATAAGACGGGTGTCTGGGCAGGAAAAGCCGATCTGTTTGAAAATGCCTTCTACTTCCTGATTCCGGCAGATGATGCGTCCGGGAAGAAACTTCCGGAACTGAAGGAGATGCTCAGTGGAGTTCATGCCAAATGGCTGGAAACGACCCCGGACCGGCATGACAGAATCGTGGCCCAGATCAGTCACGTGCCGCACGTGGTGGCGTCAGCTCTGGTCAATCAGACTGAAAGGACGTTTGAAGACGAGCCGATGGGGATGAGGGTCGCAGCCGGCGGGTTCAAGTCCATCACGCGCATCGCATCGGCCGACCCGACGATGTGGAGTTCGATTCTGCTGAACAATGGCGAACTGATCAGCGCGCAGCTTGAAGACTACATCGCCGCTTTAAGGGAGATTGATGAAAAAATCAAGAAACAGGATCAAAAAGCCCTGTTCGACTTCTTCAAGTCAGCCAAAACAGGGCGGGATTCACTTGGGCCGGAAAAGCTTGGCGCAATTCCTGGTTTTTACGACCTGTTCATCAATCTTGCCGACAAAGTCGGATCCCTGGCCGACGTGACGCGGATTCTGGCAGATGCGCGCATTAACCTGGTCAACATTCATATTCTGGAAATCAGGGAGGAAATTGACGGAATTGCACAATTGACATTTTCGTCAGGAAAAGATCGTCAGAAGGCTTTGGAACTGCTGAAGACAAAGTATAAGATTATTGAGAGGTAAAAGGGATGAAAGCGATTATCATCGGCTTCATGGGAAGCGGCAAAACGACAGTCAGCCGGCTTCTGGCCAGAAAATTAGGCTGTCGCGCCTTTGATCTTGACGAATACATCGTTGAAAACGAACAGAGGTCAGTGAAGCAGATCTTTGAAGAAGACGGCGAAGACTACTTCAGAAGACGCGAGCACGAGCTTCTGCTTGAAATCCTGAAGGAGGATGCCGTTCTGGCAACGGGAGGCGGGACTCCGTTAAGGGAAGACAACAGACTGGCCATGAAGAATGCGGGGGTCCCAGTGATTTTACTTGAGGCAAGCTCAAAGGAAACGTTTGAAAGACTGCAGGGAGACGATACGCGTCCGCTTGCGGACGGACTTGATGAAGCGAGTCTGGGAAATCTGAAGAATCAGCGTCGCCGGGCGTACGAGGATTGTGCGGATTATGCCATCAGGACAGACGAAATGACTCCGCTTGAGATTGCGGAAAAAATCATCGGGTTGCTCTAAAATGAGAGAAAAAAGCTCTGCATTTTCCTTAACAAGGGAATTGCTTCAAATGAAAATTAGAGAAAAATTGCAAAACGGTATTGCAAACTTAATTAGTTGGTTGTATAATTTAAAACAATCTTAACTAAATGTGTTTTAAATGAAAGGGAGAACGGCGTATGAACTGGAAAAAGACATTGACAGCCGGTGTTGCCGTAGCGTCAGCGGCAGTTGCCCTGACTGCCTGCGGCTCATCTGACAGCGGCAAATCAAATGGAAACGGCAAGCTTGCGGAAAAGCAGGTTTTAAACTGGAATGAGGCATCCGAACTGTCAACAATGGATCCTTCGAAGATCATGGACACGATCGGCGGGGACATGCTGAACAACACCATGGAAGGTCTCTACCGCCTGGGCAAGGATTCGAAGGTTGAACCCGGAATTGCCGAGAAGACGACCGTATCGAAGGACAACCTTACATACACGTTCACATTGCGCAAGAACGCCAAGTGGTCAAACGGCGATCCCGTCACGGCCAAGGACTTCGTTTATTCGTGGCAGCGCACGGTTGATCCCAAGACGGCGGCATCATACTCATACCTGTTCTCGGGCATCAAGAATGCTGACGACATCGTTGCCGGCAAGAAGGCACCTTCAACTCTCGGCATCAAGGCAGTGGGCAAGTACAAGCTTGTCGTAAGTCTCGAAAAGCAGCTCCCTTACTTCAAGCTGCTCATGGGCTTCTGCGTATTTGCACCGCAGAACCAGAAGGCAGTTGAACAATACGGCAGCAAGTACGGCACGGCAGCCAAGTACATGGTCTATGACGGTCCGTTCAAGATGACGGGCTGGACAGGCACGAACCTCAAGTGGAAGCTTGTCAAGAACGACAACTACTGGGACAAGAAGAACGTCAAGCTCAGCGAAATCAACTTCAGCGTAAACAAGAGCACGACGACGTCATATAATCTGTATCAAAGCAAGAAACTGGACGAGACAATCCTCAGTCCGGAACAGTCAAAGCAGCTCAGCAACAACGGCGACTACAGCGTTCTGAAGCAGGCCCGCACGTCATATCTTGACTTCAACCAGACACAAAAGAAGTTCCAGAACAAGAACATCCGTCGTGCAATCTCATGCGCGATCGACCGCAAGCAGCTGGCAGAGAAGGTTCTCGGCGCCGGTACGATTCCTTGCGAAGGTCCTGTCTCCAAGGGTCTTGCAAAGCGTGACGGAAAGGACTTCGTTGAAGCTGCCAAGACAAGCGAAGGTGCTGAATTCAACAAGACCAAGGCTCAGAAGTACCTCAAGCAGGGGTTGAAGGAACTCGGCGAAAGCAACTTGAGCTTCACGCTTCTCGGTGATGATACGGACAATTCCAAGAAGATCACGGAATTCCTTCAGAGCCAGATTGAAGAAAACCTGCCAGGCACAAAGGTAAGCGTTCAGAACATTCCGTTCAAGACACGTGTCACACGTTCACAGAAGGGCCAGTTCGACGTCGTTGTATCAAGCTGGGGCGCTGACTTCTCAGATCCTATCAGCTACCTGGATCTCTACACGACAGGCAATGCATACAACTTCGGCAGCTGGAAGAATGCCGAATACGACAAGTGGATCAACAAGTCCAAGACAACTGATGCGGGCAACGCAGAAGCACGTTGGAACGACATGGTCAAGGCATCCAAGATCATCAACGAAGATCAGGGTATCTCACCTCTGTTCCAGCTCAACCAGCCGCAGCTCATCCGTTCAAACGTCAAGGGACTGATTCAGAACACTGCCGGTGCGGTAAACAACTGGAAGAATGTCTACATTACAAAGTAATGTCTTAAACGACTGATCAATTTACAAGAAAAGCTCCCGCAAAATCGCGGGAGCTTTTTTTGCTTTCTGATTCTGTTCAGGCACGTTTCAGCAGATTGAACCTGTCATTTTGCTTCTTTTGAAAAAAATCAGTGTAATCGTCAACCTCGATGAGATAAAGCGGACGATGCCTTGTTTCAAGCAAGGCCTTGTAGAGATAGATGCCAAGAACGCCCATGGAACAAAGCAGGATTCCGCCAATCAGCCACATTGACAAAATGAGCACCGATGAAACTTTGACTGATGAGAAGATTGCTGCAATGCCCGTTCCAATCAATCCGACTGAGCTGACGGAAAATGCCATGATGCCTGCTGCCAGAATTAATTTCAAGGGGAAATCCGTCATGGAGGTGATTCCGTTTATGGCAAGCGCAAGCATCTTCTTCAACGGGTATTTACTTTGACCATGAATGCGGGGTTCCCGTTCGTAAAAGACTTCTGCACTCTTGAACCCGAGCATCGGAACGACCCCGCGCAGAAAGAGATTTTCTTCGTGATACTCAAGCAGAGCCCTGACCGCACGTTTTGACATCAAACGGAAATCAGCGTGGTTTGGTTTCAGTTCCGTGCCCATTTTCTTCATTATGGAATAGAAGGCATTGGCGGTCATGCGCTTGAACATGCTGTCCGTTTTGCGCCTGCTGCGGATTCCGTAGACGATGTCGTTTCCCTGCTTGCTCAAGGCGACCATTTCGATGATTTTCTGCGGATCGTCCTGCAGGTCACAGTCAATCGTGACCATCAGATCCGAAAAGTCAACAGCGGTCTTCATGCCTGCGAGCAAGGCATTTTGATGACCGAAGTTGCGTGAAAACTTGATTCCGGAAAAAACGGGGCTTTCCTGCTCAAGTCTCTTGATGATGTTCCAGGTGTCGTCCGTGCTGCCGTCATCGACGAAAAGCACTTTACTGCTTGTTGAAATCTGTTTTCCGATCATCAGAGTCTGGATGATTTTTGAAAAGACTTCGGCTGAAGTTTCGAGCATCTCTTCTTCGTTATAACAAGGAACGATGATTGTGAGTGTTTCGGGCATAGTTTCTCCTTCTTTCTAGTCCAGTTGATAGAGGACTCCCTGACTGCCAAATGCAGAAAAGGAATTCCTGTTTGTTTTTCCAGGCTGTTTCATGCCTTTTTGCTTTGGCATCTTTCCAGGTTGACGGTGGCTGTTTCCTTTAGAAGGACCGTTTCCCTGATTTTGTCCTCCGGCTGACGGCTGCTGCTGTCCATTTGGAGCCTGAGTGTTTCCCTTTGGCATCATGTTTCCGTTTTGGTTTTGACCATTGAACGGACTGTTCTGAGTTTTTGAGCCGGTTTTTTCAGTTGTCTGTTTTCCGTAAACGATTCTGCCGTGTTTTTTGACCCACTTGACGATTTCATTGTTTGTCGTCTTGCCTGAGAGATAGAAGTATTTTATCTGACCTTTTCTGACAAGCTGTTTGAATTGGCTGAGCGTGATCGCGTCGTCAGTGCCGTTGTAGCCGCCGATCGTCATGACTGCCTTCTGCGTCTTGATGATGTACGGAGCAGCAGTATTTGCATCCATTGTCGCGAAGAGGTATTTGGTATTCCGGGAATGCTTTTCGAGGTATTTGAGCATTTTTGAGTCGACTTGTTCATTGCCTGAACCGCCTGCATTTCCGTTACGTCCCAGAAGGCTCGGACCTGCACTTGGAATTGCGGCCGATTCTCCGGCCAAAGCCGGCGTCAGGGACCAGAACCCCGGTGCAACGAGCAGTGCCGCCAGGCAGAATTTTGCAAACTTCCTTTGCTGGCCGTCATTGAAATGCCAGAATGCGGCAATGGCGCATACGGAACAAAAAGCAAGCAGAACTGCCAGAATCACGCTGTATTCTGAAACGTACCATGCTTGAAGCATCGTTGTGATCAATAAGCCGATGCTGTAGAGAGCCTTGAGTTTTGAGTCCTGTTCCCTGAGCGATATCATGTGTGCAAATCCGATTCCGCAAAGAGCCGCAATCGGAGGAGCCATCATGACCGTATAGTAAGGATGGAAGAAGCCTGCGATTGAGAAGAAGCCGGCCGTCGGAATCAGCCAAAGCGACCAGTAAAGCAGCTGGCGACGTTTTTCATCAAGCC
>NZ_DAIUCE010000004.1:0-15683 GCF_036846325.1 Ligilactobacillus sp.
TACCAGGATCAAGACTTCCGCGGTCATACATGACCAAACCTGCCGAGTTGGACGTGAACTTTGCAATTTCATCGTCGCTGAGCGGGGAAGCACTTGCCTTAAAACCACCATTATTTGTGCAATATAGTTTCATTGAACCGTTCAGGCGGTACAAAACAAATTTTGCATCGCTTAACGGTAACTCTCCGCCGGCGTTTTTGCCATATTTGAAGAAATAGGCTGAACGCTGCACAAGCGAAGTCTTACCTTTGATTTGAAACCACATCCGACCTTGATCATCAATCTGGAAGTTGTCGTTCGTCTGGAAGACGAACGGCAGGGTGAACGTTCCGTTGTTCCCTGCATTTTCAATGACTCCGTTCTCATCAGTCTGAACGATCAGATACGCATCGCACTCGGGAACGATGAAGTCAATCGAAGAATCTGCCTTAGTACCTGTCTGTCGGCTGAGAGGCTTCAAGTTGTGCCTTTCAATGAAGTTCTTCGCATAACTCTGACCTCCGAGCGGAAATTTTGCGGTAAATTCGCTTGAATCGTCAGCTTCATTGAACTTGTCTGAAATATCATATATTTCAAATGTCGGTGCTCTCAGTCTGGTAACGTCGGTTCCCGAAGGAAGATTGAGCTCCAGGCTGATATGGATGTGAATATTCTCAGTGACACCCGTCGTCGAATCAGCGGATGCCTGCCCGGATCCTGCGAATACGGCCGTCATGAAGGCAACGATCATGAACAATAATTTAAATACTCTCTTCATGATCACACCCCCTTTGAACTGCGAATCCGTCGCCAGATGAGCACCTCGGTCAGGACACATGCAACAACGATCAGCAGCGATCCCAATGCTTCAAACAACAATCTGCCCGGTCCGCCTGTTTGAGGAAGCATCCCTCCGACAGGACAATTCAGAATCTGAATCGTTGTCGGTTTGTTCTTCTTGGGATTCATGGCAATGATGCTTGCGTAAGCAGAATCTTCAATCTTGTTGCCATCGGCATCCGTTAATGTGATTGAAGATTCCTTGTCCTTGACATCACTCATGTTCTTCTTGCTCAAAATGAAATAGACTGGTGTGTCAAGTTTCGTATAACCTGATTGCGTTCTCGTTTCAACGAGCTTGTACCGGCCGGTGAGCAAGCCTTTGTAACTGATTCGTCCGTTGGAGCCGGTTGAAACGTCCTGGATATATGGTATCCACTTGCCGTCTGCCAGACGATACAGATCGAAGTGAACGTCACGCATGACCTGCTTGTCGACGGCATCGCGCTTCAAAATGTCAAAGTCGACGTTATATCCCGTAATCGTGGCATCTCCGGAAGTATGCGTAACTTCCTTGTCCTTGTCAACCTTCGTATAAACGACCCTGTTGTCCAGGCCTTCGATTGATGCGGTATTTGAAACGCGGTCCTTGCCTGACGTCAGAATCTTCGTCTGATATTTGATTCTGTAAGGACGACTGACGTAGTTGGCCTTTTCGCCGGGATTGTTCGTCTGATCATCATTGAACGTGATAATCATCTGCTGAGTGACTCTTCCGTCGGAAGTAGTATACGGAACGATTTTCACATTGTATGCCGACTTCGGAAGCGGTTTGCTCGAAAGCTTGTCATTCCACTGATCGGATCCTTCATACCGGTACACTTCAATCGAGCCCTCAATGAAAATCTGCTTTCCGTCAAGGGTATCCTTGATGGCACCGTTCGGATAGGTGATATATGCCTTGTTGACGTCAATCGTCCAGTTGACAAGACTGTTGTCATTCTTGTCGACTGCCCCGTCCTTTTCAAGTCTGCTCTTCCAATGCCAATAATCGTTTGTAGCACTTCCTTTTTTGTCATTTCCCTGATACAAGTCAGCGTAATCAGTATAGTGATTCCTATCGCTGTTGTATCCAACCGGCCCGAGTTTTACTCCATACGAAATCTCGTATTGATGGTCCGTGTCAGGCAGGTGGATGACCAGAAGCTTCGCAGGCGCCGTGTGGGACTTCCCGTCCTGATTGTACGTTGACGTCGTTTCCTGGATTTCCCGTCTGACCTGACTTGTAACATCCTTGTTTTCAGTCACGTCCTTAACTTTGATTGTTGATTCGACAAGCTCCTGGTCACCGGTAATCGTATCCTTGACCATATAGTTGCTCATCGGAAGCTTTTCTGCGTTGACTTCAACCTTCCAGTACAGGAGGCCGTCCTTTCTGTTGACCCCGGAATTGCTCTTGCTGATTCCGATATTCTCAGAACTTCCGCCGTCAGCAGGAACGCTGTCGCTCGTCTGCTCATCGCCGAACTGCGCCCAGTTTCCTGATTCCTGTGAGGAATCACGTGTCGTCTGATATTTTACTTCATAAAGTGCAGCCGGTGCTTCGCCTTTGAACGTAATCTTGAAGCCCTTGTATCCGCCCTCTCCTGATTTATTGTCTTCCTTAATTGTATATTCGCTGGAATCAACCAGAATATTCGCGTTCCAGTCCCCGGGACCGCTGCTTCGATAGACCTTGACGGCATTCAGTCCGCCCTTCAGGTTAAGCTGACTGCCGTGGCTGGTGTAGAAGTGATCTGTCAAAGTCAGATTCTTGAACGTCTTAAAAGTATTGTCGCTTGCCGCTTCATAGAATCTCACGGACCAGTCAATCGTATCTTTGGTGACATTCGTATGCGACTTGTAGACATGTTCCTTTACTTTATCGTACCAGATGCTGCCTTCGCCCTCATTGTCATGTCCGTCTTCGACATGATTTCTGATCTGAGTGCCCTGCGATAATCCGTCCGGCAGGTTTGACCTGTAGCTGATCACATACCCTTTGCCGTTCGAATTACCGATCTTGATTGCTGCAACTTCACGGTCTGCCTTGCTCGAATAGCTGATGGAATATTCGCTTTCTGAAAGCTTGCGGCCGACTTTGATGTTGTTTTCACTTTGGTTGAACGGATTTCCGTCAACTGACGAAGCCTCATGTATTTCAAAGCTGTTCCTGTCAAATGTTCCGCTGTACAAGCTGTCCAGCAGAAGCGTGCTGTCACCGAACTTGTGACCGACAAGGTTGTAGTAGACCGTCCAGTCAACTCTGCTGCCATCCTTCTGAACGCCCTTCTTGACAATCGTGCTGCCCCTGCTCCACCAGTGCGCCCAGAGTTCCTTTGATGCATCAGCCAGGTGCTTGTCGCCATCATATGAGGAAACCTTGTTGCCGACCTTCGTCGTCTCGCGGTCACCGGAATCGTTCGTAATGTCCGTTTCATACTCTATGCGGTATGCACCCGTGATCTTGTGCTTGAAATGAAGCTCATAACTCATGCCATCGGAAGACTTGACGATTTCATATTCTTCCGGATTGACTTTTTCCTTGCTTTTCTCGATGACTCTGCCGTAGGAATCAAGCCGTACGGAATAAACATTAAAGCTGCTGTAGTCAATCTTATGCTCAGAATACTGACTGTCGGCATGATACAGACTGTCCTTCAAGACAGGATCGTCGATGTCATTGAGCCCCTTGTTGAAATCAATCACCCAGTGCGCCCTGGTCGGCTGCCAGTCGTTTCCGAGGAACCAGCCGTTCTTTGTCACGTCGCCGAACTTTTCATCCGTATGCTGCTTTATTTCAATGGTATAGGTTGTGCTGTCCTTCAAGGGAATCTTGATTTCCTGACGATTCTCTTCGGAAAAGCTTTCAATGTCCAGGGATGATTCAAGGTGTATCGTCCCCTTGCGTCCCTGAATCGTCCCGATGTTGTCGTTGAAGGTCATGACCAGCGGGTATCCGTTGTGATCGTTGTCAAACGTGCCGGACAGCTTCCACGTCCCGAATTCCGTTCCGTCCTCATTCCTGAGCTTGCCGTCACAGTCATTGTACGCCTTGAAGGCCTTCGGAACGTAAACTGTGTACGTGTCGCCCGGATTGATGTCCTCGTCATCCGGAAAACTGAAGTCATATTCAATCGATAACTTGTCGCCGTCCTTTAACGTATATGAATCATCGTCCCTGAGTTCCTCCGACGTCGAATCCTTATGACTGACCCTGATCTTCACGTTGTCAATAAAGCTGACGGTGTTGTTCTGATTCAATTCAACCGCAGCATCTGCCCTTTCGCCGTCGAACTTCCCCATGACGAAGACAGTCGCAAATACCGCGACCATTGCCCCAAAAAGCCAGACAAGCTTTTTGAATGTCCTGTTTCCTTTCATATCAGTTGCTCTCCATTCCTATCCATCGCTAACCAGCAATACCCCTTATAATCTCTGAAGGACGCTGTCATCCACAGCATCAGTCATGAACAATGAATTCATCTCTTCCCTAAAGATTGAACTCTTTTCGTTCATTAAATGAAATATATACCAATAAATATTCCGGACGCACCTGCGCGTCTCAGAAACGTTACAAATCGTGCATCAATACATTTTGTGAATTTCAAATATAATTCACAAAACCTTCAACACGAATTATAGCATAGCGAAAATCGTTTTCCAACAAATAAGTTATAGAAAAATTCATTTTTGTTCACAAAAACAGCACATTTGTTAAAATAAACTATTTATCGTCTTCTGGCCGCCAACTTTTTGTCAAAAATGACAAAAACTACCATTATATTAGCGGACTTGTTTTTATAATCTATTTTGTATTAAATTAAAGCAAACGATTTTTAAAATGAATCCATCACGGACTATATGTAGTATCGTAAAAAATGTATTCGGTTACATCTGCAATATAGTGCAGATGCATACTTTTGTTCTTGGACATCATTTAATAACGTTGTTATTTTAGTATAGCATAAAAACAATTCACATTTATTTCGTTTTTACGATATCCTCTTCCGAACCAGTTGTTTCTAAACTTGTTTTAATTGAAATCTCCGGAATATCATATATGCGCAAAGGCTGTATTTCCTGTAATCCGCAATGGTGCTGCCCGCATTATTCATTCTGATGCTTCATGAACTCATCACGGGCAGGCTTATCAGACTCCATTCCAATCCCTGACTTTGAAATTATTTTCATTCTTATTTGCCTGCTTAAACCTTTGATGTTCAAAGATTTGCGAAATGGCTTCAGAATTTATTTGAAAAAAATAAAATATTTCTCTTGCATTTTTAATGAACCTTGCTATAATGAAGTCATTCAATGCAAAGCAATCATGCAAGTCTTGGAAATAAGTCAAAGGAGGTCGGATGTCATGAAGCAATGCAGGATGAATAACGTAGCGTCATCTCGAATTATCAGCCTAGTCATCGTCCTACACGGTTTCGTGCCATCTGATGTCTCGGCTTAGTTAGAGTGCAAGAATTTCAGATCCGGCACATGCACCAAGGCGGCGCTGGATCCTTATACCCGAATTGGACCCCGATGCCGGCTTAGTGCCAGTATCGGTTTTTTTATCATTCAGACTGAATGATTGCTTCCTGCTGCGAAAGCCATTTTGAGGAGGAGTTACTTATGACAGATACAAAAACAGTAGATCTTGACTGGAACAACTTAGGCTTCGACTACATGGATCTACCATACCGCTACCGCGCATATTGGAAGGACGGAGAATGGCACAAGGCAGGCCTGGTTGAAGATTCATCCATTACGATTAATGAAGGCTCTCCTATCATCCATTACGGTCAAGGATGCTTCGAAGGTATGAAGGCATACCGCTGCAAGGACGGCAGCGTCAACATCTTCCGTCCGGATCAGAATGCAGCCCGGATGCAGCGCAGCTGTCAGCGTCTCTTGATGCCGGAAGTCCCGACGGAAATGTTCGTTGATGCCTTGAAGCAAGTAGTTCGTGCCAACCAGGCATACATTCCGCCATATGGCACCGGCGGTACTCTTTACCTTCGTCCGTACATGATCGGCGTCGGCGAAAACATCGGCGTTCATCCCGCAACGGAATACATCTTCTCCGTATTTGCAATGCCTGTCGGCAACTACTTCAAGGGCGGCCTTACGCCGACGAACTTCCTTGCCGCTGATTATGACCGTGCCGCACATAAAGGTACAGGTCAGTCCAAGGTCGGCGGCAACTATGCAGCCAGCCTTCTTCCCGGCGACATTGCACACAAGCGCGGCTTCTCGGACTGCATTTACCTTGATCCGATTGAACATAAGAAGATTGAAGAAGTCGGCTCGGCTAACTTCTTCGGCATTACGCGCGACGGTAAATTCGTGACGCCTAAGTCACCATCCATCTTGCCTAGTGTTACTAAATACTCTCTTCTTTACCTTGCTGAACACAATCTCGGCATGGAAACAGAAGAAACTGACATCTACATCGACCAGCTCGATCACCTTGCAGAAGCAGGTGCTTGCGGGACAGCTGCCGTAATTTCACCAATCGGCGGCTTCCAAGTGGGCGACGAGTTCCACGTCTTCTACAGTGAAACAGAAGTTGGTCCCGTAACCAGGAAACTTTACGACGAATTGACGGGTATTCAATTCGGTGACCGTCCTGCTCCTGAAGGCTGGATCGTCAAAGTTCCTCTTGACTAGAATCAGGGTTTAGTACACGCTCGGGCAGGAATAACATCATAAGATAATTCTTCCTGCGCTGAGTTTTGATAGGGCTCAGTTCGACTGAACTCTATTTTTTTAGGCTTAAATTCAGTAAATGTGTAGTTTTTATTAGTGAAGTTGATCAATAAGGTATGTATTTTTCATTTGAGAGTTATTGCAAATTATCATAGGGGGTAATTATATGAACGCTGATACAGCAACTACGAGTACAAACAAGCCAACAACCAAAGATTACGTTTACCGGGTTTCCGCTGCTGTCGCCAATGCCATTCTGGTCACGCTCGGAATCGGACTCTTATTCCAGACCATCGCACAGTTCATTCACTGGCAGCCACTTTATGACGCAGGAACGATGGGGACCGTTCTGCTTGCGCCGGCGCTTGGCGTCGCAGTAGCTTCACAGCTTGACGTTAATACGCTCGTTATCTTCAGCGCCATGATTTCAGCAACGGTCGGTTCAAATGCCGTGCATTTTACGGCAAAAGCGGTCAACGGGACTTCTGCAGTCGGCGGCACTCTTCTCCAGGCAGCAGGCAGTCCTTCGTTTTCAACCGGACAGCCTGTCAGTGCCGTTGCTGCAGCATTGATTGCTGCGCTTGTCGGCAAATATCTGACCGGTAAGACGCCGCTCGACATGGTTTTGGTTCCTTTTGGCGCAACGACAGCCGGAACGATTTCAGGTCTGGGGCTTGCTGCCGTTACAACGCCGCTTTTGCTTGACATCAGTCGATTCATTGAGCAATCCATGCACGTCAATCCGGTCCTGGGATCTGTCTGCGTTTCGCTTGCCTGGGCATTATTCCTGATGTCGCCGGCTTCTTCAGCAGCTCTTTCGATTGCCTTGACGCTTGATCCGATCAGTTCTGCCGCGGCACTTATCGGAACGACATCGCAGTTTGTGGCTTTCACTGCAATGTCATGCCGGCAAAACAACCTTGGTGCAAACATCGCACAAAGTCTGGTAACTCCTAAGATTCAGTTCCCGAACATCGTGCTCAACCCTTACCTGCTGATTCCATCGCTTGTTTCAGCCGTAATTTCAGCACCGGTCGCAACCGTCCTTTTCCATTTCCGCTCAAACTACACGCTTGGCGGACTTGGACTCAACTCGCTGATTGCGCCTTTGGCATATGCCGCCAAAGGCGTCGGACCGTTTGCAGTCTACATGTTTACGGGTGTGGTCATGCCGGCGGCAATTTCCGTTTTCGTTTACCTGTTCATGAAACGGGCCAACCTGATCGGAGAAAATCAGCTCAGGCTTCAAGTCATCTGATTTACGACATAACTCTTCGCTTGCTGAGTCAGCGGGCCTGCCAAAAGCAGTTATCTGATTCAGCAAAGCATAATCCTCAATCTCTAAGAGGCCGGAATGTGTTTCCGGTCTCTTTTTTTGTCAGGATGTGAACAGAACTCGGCACTAAAGTACCGCTCTTCCTAGTGATAACAGCTGCTTTTCAGCTATCATTCCCAGACAAAATGTTTCAACTCGTCCTTTTCACATTCTCAGGTCTGAAAGTGCATGACAAAAAGGCAGCCGGACCCATGTTCTGGGTTCGACTGCCTTTTTTGAACGAAAATCAATATTCTTATTCCTTGATGTCTTCTTCTTTGGTACGCGCAACCAGCACGTCGCATCTGGCCGAACGAATCACGTATGACGCAACAGAGCCGACGACCAGCCTTTGCAGGAAGTTCTTGCCGGTTGAGCCGACAATAATCAGATCATTTTCATATTCTGGCTGGAAATCTTCAACGATAACCAGCTTAGGATTGCCGAAACGCAGGTGAACCCTGATTTGTTCCGGCTTGAGGCCTGCTTCCTGAATTGCCCTTCTGCGCAGTTCAAGCAGATATTCTTCGCTGTCGTGTTCGATTTCGTAAATCTGCTCGCCGTCAAGCGCAATTCCTGCTCCGCCGTATTCAAGCGAGTTGAGATCCATGACCCTCAACACGTCCAGATGTGCATCATTACGCTTGGCAACTTCGATAGCTTCTTTCAACGCAACTTCTCCGCCTTTTGATCCGTCAATCGCAACCAAAATCTTTTCATATTCGCATGACATGTGAATCACCCTGCCTTTCTTCTTATATATCACTTTATATTTATAATAGCCCTAAACATAAGAATTTGCAAGCCTTTTCACTTTTTCGTCAAATGCAGATTTCATTGCTGCTTCAATATTTCAAGATGAGCTTTGCGCAGTTCGTCTACTTTTGTCTGCTCCAAATTGCCAAGATCGTACAGCTTGTCTTCGATTGTTTCCAGAATCTTCACGCGATCGCTGACATCGGCAACAAAATCATACTTATCGCCATCAATGATCAGCAGCGGAGATTCGTCATATTCGTCCATCCAGTCGTCATAGTGACTGAGCAGAAGGTGATAGTAATCGACAAGCGAAGGATCCTTTTCAATCTGTTCGTAATCCCGTCCGCGCTTGATGATCCGCTTGATCATCGTTTCATATGAAACCTTGATTGTAATCATGAGATCCGGTGACTTCTTATGAGCAGCATATGGCAATTCTTCCATCATGTTGTCCAGAAGACTCTTGTAGATGTCATACTCGACCTTGGTCGCATTCCCCATCTCAGTGTTCATCTTCATGAAGATTTCGTCTTCATAGATCGAACGGTCCAGAATGTTATTGTCATTTTGCATTGCTTCCTTGATCATCGCAAAGCGACGATTCAAAAAGTATGTCTGCAAAAGGTAGGCGTACGGATTCGTCGCATCTTTCTCACCGGCCGCACGTTTCCTGGCCGCAATTTCGTTTCCCTTGTAAAAAATCGGCAGCACCGGATTGTCTTCAACGGGTTCGTAATATGCCTTCGTTCCAAGTTCCTTTGACAAAATTTCAGTCAAACTGGATTTTCCGGAACCGATAATTCCTGATAATGTAATCAAAATAGTAGATACATCCTTTCTGTAGCTTAAATGCAATGCTCTGCATACAATAATCAATCGCACATGACGCTCTTTCAATCATACACTCATTCCGTTTAAAAATAAAGCACATCTAGTGGTTTGTTTCACAGCATGGCACAAGATATAGAGGGGAATTTCCCTCAAACAGAAAAAGGGTTGCAAAACATTTTTGCGCAATGCTAAACTATCATTAAAATGCAATACAAAGGAAGATTAAAATGAAATCCGTATACTTAGCATCACCATTTTTCAGCGATAAGCAAAAAGAACGCATTTATCAGGTCAAGGAAGCGCTCATCAAAAACAAGACAATTGATTCGGAAAAGATTTTCATCCCTCACGAACATGAATATAAGGAAGCAGAATTCGGGAGCTTCGAATGGCAAAAGGCAACCTTCCAGCTCGATGTTTCACAAATTTCTGCTGCTGACCTCGTTGTCGCAATCATCGACTACAAAATGGAAGAAACAAAGGAAAACGAACCGGACTCGGGCACTGCCTTCGAAATCGGCTTCGCATACGGCACCCGCACTCCCGTTGCCGTCGTTCAGTTTGATCCGGAAAAAGAAGTCAATCTGATGATTGCCCAGGCTTTGACCACATACTTCGACGCTTCAAAAGACGGACTTGAACAACTGGCCGCATACGACTTCGACAAATTGATTCCAAAATTTACGAGAAGACCTGTAATCTAAATTAAAGGATTGAGAAAACTGAAGCCTCGGATGAATTTGCAATTAAATGCAAATTTCATCCGGGCTTTTTGTATACAGCGTTAAATGCGGGCTGTGCCTGTAACCGGAGACCGGATTTTACGGGCAAATCTCAAAAATCGCTCTTTTGCCCGTAACCTAGTCCTGACATCCTGATTGAGCAGGTGATTTTCAGCACTGCATTTGGCAAAAAATGCAGAACACAATATTTCGTCCGTCACCTCTCAGTTCAAAAAAATTTTTTTCAAAAAATATTATTTCACACTTGTGTTATATCACAAATGTGATATAATAAGAAACGTAGAGGTGAGGTCCATGAGAATCGACATCAAAGCCTACTTGTCCGCCAAGAAATTGACGATCTACCAAGTGGCAAAGAAGTCGGGCTACGGGTACACCACCCTGCATAAGTCATTCAACAAGCAGCAGACCAGCGCAACTTCACTGAACCTTCGGGATCTGGATGCGCTGGCTCAGGCATCGCAGCAGTCGATGTGGGAAGTTCTCCGCGAACTGGAAGAAAGCTACTTGTCGGATGATGACTAACTTTATAGCCCGCACCAAGCTCTTGTCAGTCGCCGCCGGTTTTCTGATTTGAGCTTTTTTGTGCGAAAGAGTCACAAAAGAAATGAGGTATGTATTATGGCTAGATTTTCATCAGATCCATTTTCAAGCAGCATGGACGACATTTTCAATCAATTAATGGGCGAAATGAACGGATTTAACTCAGAGAGCAGCCGCTATCTGATCAATGGCCGCGAAGTAACGCCTGAAGAATTTCAACAGTATCGTCAGACAGGAAAGCTGCCGCAGAATAATATGCAAACGAAAAATACGGTAAAACAACCCGAAAACGGAATTTTGGCAAAACTTGGTCGAAACTTGACGCAAGAAGCGCGCGATAATCAGCTTGATCCGGTTATCGGACGCAACAAGGAGATTCAGGAAACCGCTGAAATTCTCTCACGCAGAACAAAGAACAACCCCGTCCTTGTCGGAGACGCCGGCGTCGGCAAGACAGCCGTCGTTGAAGGCCTGGCACAAGCCATCGTCCACGGCGACGTGCCGAATGCGATCAAGAACAAGGAAATCATCAGCATCGATATTTCATCTCTTGAAGCCGGTACCCAATATCGCGGAAGCTTCGAAGAAAACATTCAAAAACTCGTCAAAGAAGTCAAGGATGCCGGCAATGTCATCTTGTTCTTCGATGAGATTCACCAGATTCTGGGTGCCGGCTCTGCCGGTGACGGCAACGGTTCGAAGGGACTGGCCGATATTTTGAAGCCTGCCCTTTCTCGCGGCGAGATCAGCGTCATCGGTGCAACGACGCAAGACGAGTATCGCAATACGATCATGAAAAATGCAGCATTGGCACGACGTTTCAATGAAGTTCAGGTCAAGGCTCCAAGCGCAGAAGATACGTTCAAGATTCTCCAGGGAATCAGAACTCTGTATGAAAAGCACCATAACGTCGTTTTGCCGGACAGCGTCCTCAAAGCTGCCGTCGACTACTCGATTCAATATATTCCGCAGCGCTCCCTGCCTGACAAGGCCATCGACCTGATTGACATGACCGCGGCTCACCTTGCGGCCAAGCATCCCGTGACTGACGTCAAGGCGTTGGAAGAAGAAATCGAAAAAGAACGTCAGAAACAAGATGAGGCCGCAGCCAAGGAAGATTTCAAAACAGCACAGGAAGCCAAGGACAAAATCAAGGAACTTCAGGAAAAAATCGACAATCACTCTGAATCTCAAAAGGTCGAAGCAACGATCAACGACGTGGCCAAGTCCGTTGAACGCCTGACGGGCATCCCGGTTTCCAAGATGGGTGCAAGCGACATCGAACGTCTGAAAGGCATCGGCGATCGCTTAAGAGGCAAAGTCATCGGCCAAGACGAAGCCGTCAAGGCCGTTGCCAGAGCCATTCGCCGCAATCGTGCCGGTTTTGACGAAGGAAACAGACCTATCGGCAGCTTCCTGTTCGTAGGACCGACGGGCGTCGGCAAGACCGAGCTTGCAAAACAGCTTGCGCTTGACATGTTTGGCAAAAAGGATGCGATCATCAGACTCGACATGTCCGAATACTCCGATCGAACCGCAGTTTCAAAGCTGATCGGAACAACCGCTGGCTATGTCGGATATGACGACAACAACAACACGCTGACCGAACGAGTCCGTCGCAACCCATATTCGATCGTCTTGCTTGATGAAATCGAAAAAGCCGATCCGCAGGTAATCACTTTGCTGTTGCAGGTTCTTGACGACGGTCGTCTGACTGACGGTCAGGGAAACACCGTCAACTTCAAGAACACGGTCATCATCGCCACGTCAAATGCAGGATTCGGCAACGAAAGTCTGACCGGAAACGACGAGCAGGACGAAGATATCATGAAACGCCTCGCCCCGTACTTCCGCCCTGAATTTCTCAATCGTTTCAACGCCGTCATTGAATTCTCCCATCTTACGAAGGACAATCTCAAAAACATCGTTGAGCTGATGCTGGATGACGTCAACAAGACCCTTGCCAAGAAAGGTATTGATCTGACCGTATCCGATGAAGCAAAGGACTACCTGATTGAAGAAGGCTACGATGAAGCAATGGGCGCTCGTCCGCTCCGTCGCGTCATCGAACAGCAGATCAGAGACAAGGTTACGGATTTTTACCTCGACAATCTCGACGTCAAGCATCTCGAAGCTGAAATGAACGACGGCGAGCTGGTCATTAAAGAACGCGCATAGAATCTTAAATAAAATGCCGAACAAAGGATGTTGTCCGGCATTTTTTTAGTCTGGCTGACTTTTTTGTCAAATGCAGTGCTGCACATCCCCTGCTCAATCGATGCATCAAGACTGCCTTACGAGCAATACGTTGATTTCTGAGATCTGCCCGTAAAAGCCGGTCATCGATTACGGGCACGCCCACTAAAGCTGAACAAGTCGAACTCTGTATATGATATTATCGTATACAGGAATATGTTTTGTTTGGTGTATCGAAGAAAATAAAAGTAACGACATTGTATGTTACGAAAGTGATATACAGTGTCGTTATTTTTATGCTACAATGCGGATATCAACTACCCCAGTCTAAAGACTGAGGTTTGTAGCTCACGGCCTTAAGGTCAGTGGTCATAACGCAATTAATTGCTCCCACACTATACGTGGCTACATCATCGGGTGGTTGACAACACCCGTTTAACTAACACGTTTACGCATTAGTCGTTAATTCAAATTTTGGCTGTTCTTGTCCGCTGATATACTGTGTTCCAAGCAATTGGATATTCATGGCGCCAATCCGGTCATCATTGGAACGATAACCACAATTAGAGCAGTGATATTCATGTTTTTCATGATCACGATTATCTTTTTTGATAACTCCGCATTTTGGACAACGTTGCGATGTGTACTTAGCCGAAACTTCGACCACTTCACTATTGTTCAAATGCGCTTTGTAAGTCAAAAATTGTTCTAACTGATAAAAAGCCCACGATTTGTTTTGATTACGCAAAGCTTTTGGTAAGTCAGTACGTTCAAAAGAAACACCTGTTAAGTCTTCTAAGACAAATAAGGTATTGGCACCATATTTTTGAACGAGTGTCTTAGACAAGCAATGATTAACATCGCTCATCCAACGGTTCTCTCGTCCGTATAATTTCTTTAAACGTCGTTTTGCTGATTTAGTACCTTTAGCTTGCAAGGCGGCACGAAGTTTTTGGTATTTGGCACGTCTGCGCATAATTGCTTTTCCATCAAAGAAGGAAGTTTGGCCTTGTTCATCATAGCTGGTAACTAAGAAACGTAAACCTCGGTCAATACCGACAACATGTTTAACCGTTTGGTTATCAAAATCAGCAACTTCTTTAGTAGCCGAAATATGCAAATACCACTTGTTGCCAGTTTTAAGCAGCTTAGCCAAACCGAATTTCCAAGTACCGTCAAAGTACTGATTAAATCCATGACAAACAGGGTCTACTTTAACACGACCGTCAAGGGTATTAATTGATAATTGACCGCTGACCAAATAAGACCAGTCACGATTGCGTTGAAGGTCTACTTGAGGTCGGTTAAAAGAAATCGGTTTGCGCAGCCAAGTTAAATCACGTACTTCATGATACCATTCACCAGTATTTTGGTCTTGGTATTTATAAGGTTTACGTGCCATTTGAGTTTTGACTGTTTTATAACGTGCAATAACAGTTCGGATTACGGACTGAGCCATTTGAGATTTAAGGCTGAACAAATTACGCAATTCAGCGTAGAGTTCTCTATTCAATCTGCTTTGTTTCATGTCAAAATCATGATTGAAGATGTATTCAGATACATGGTTACATGCTTGACGATATTGTTCCATTGTTTTGGAAAAGCTTAAAGCCGTTTCAGAATTAGGAACATTTAGTTTGGCTTTAATTGTAACTCGTATTTCCATTAGGTTCACCTCACTTTCTTCACTAATAATTATATCGCAAATGATTAGTGAAATACAACAAAAAGGAGGAAAAGGGTGAAAAAAGTAATCTCTAACGAGTTTATAAGTGAGGGGCTATCCCTCCAATGGTTAAAACCACTGGTATCTCGCCCTATGTCAATGAATTTAACAAATCGGAATTTGTGGGGTAAAATCAAATGGATATTTGGGAAAGAATGTATGAAAAGGCGAAAGATCAATATCATCCAGAGGAAGTATCTCCCTTTATATATGCGCACAATGTAGTTTGTGCAATAGAAGCTGAAAACGGAGATATCTATACGGGATTCTGCATTGAAAGCTGCTGCGGAGTGATGAATATTTGTGCCGATAGACTTGCCGCACTGAATATGTATGCTAACAGTGGTCAGACAAGAATGAAAAGATTTATAGCGTTCCGTGACAGTGCGCCAAACGGAGGTGGGAGCGGTATGCCTTGTGGTGCTTGTCAGGAATTATTTTATCAATTAAATGAAGCGAACGAAGATATGGAAATCATGGTCAATTATGAAAAAAGAGAAACCGTAACATTAAAAGAACTTATGCCGAATTGGTGGGGAAAGGAACGTTACGCTGAGGCAAAGAGTAATTGACAACTTCCAGTTTGTAGGGATGACATGAAAAATGAAGTTTAAGGAACAGAGCTTTATCCTGTTTGCCTATACAAATTATAGGACAATTCATGGTTCTCACAGGCTCGAACCACTGGATTTTAAGGGAAAAGGTACGTTCCACCATTTCCTTGTACAATAGAGGTTGAATATGTTTTTCGTTGAACAAACGAGCCATGTGGAGACAGTAGTCTTGATGTCAAGAAAAGATAAATAAGTACCAGAAAGTGGCGTATTTTCGGGCTTTTTCGGAAGTTTAGATTTAAAACCTGACTTCTGAAAAAGCCCGGTTTTCTTATATGGAAACATATCTACTGCAAAATGTGTGTCATGTTTTGATCTCGGATTAGATGTTAAGAGAGGTTATACAAATCGGAATTTATGGAGGTGTCATTATGTATATGGCAATTGGTTTATGTTTAGGTGTTGCATTTGGAACTGCCTTAGATAATCTTCCTTTGGGAATTGCTATCGGT
>NZ_DAIUCE010000004.1:15693-35273 GCF_036846325.1 Ligilactobacillus sp.
CGGTGTAGCCGTTGGAGCAGGAATAGATAGTTCACGTAGCAGTAAACGAAAAAAAGATAAAGAAGATGAAGATTTATAGAAGTAAGGAAAACTATAACTTCCATTTTATCGCACTGTTTAAAAATGAAAAAAAACCGGATCAGATTTGCGATTGATTGCAAATCATCCGGTTTTTCAATTTGAGGAGGATTTTTTTCACAGCCTCTTTTTTAATTTTCTTCCACTAATTCCAATTCATTTTTATCAGGATCAAGCACGATTGCTCGATAGCGTCCGTCTTTTGTCTTTTCCAAATGCTGAGAGCACTCGTATCCGTCATTTTCGATCGCACGTGCCAATGCTTCGATCATCTCCGGTCCGCCGACAGAAATTGCGAACCTGGCACGTCTTTTCTGACCGGGCTCTGCATTTTTCAAAAGTTCGAGGCGAACATCGTCCGAAAACTTCAGCAAGCATGACTGTTTGTCAGTGCTTATCCAATCTTCTTTTGCTCTGAAATACTTTTGGTAAAACATTTCCGATCTTTGAATGTCCTGCACGAAAAGACTTACGTATTCAATTCTCATTTTGATCACCCAACCTCATTTTACAGCAACTGACCTTCTTTTTCTAAAATCACGTTCTGAATGTTTCACGTGAAACATCAATTGTCATTGAAACACGTTGTTTCTCGTTTTATAATCTTGCTATAAATCATATTTTACGGAGTTTTTCACCATGTTAAAGAATAAAACACAGCTCAAATTCGTTCGCAAAAGCTTCTTTGCAATTCTCTACGGACTCATGTCAGCCATCGGCATCAACGTTTTCCTGTCACACGCTCATTCCTATTCGATCGGCGTTCCCGGAATCGCGCAGCTTCTTCAGGCGATTTTTGCAAATTTCGGCATCAGCGTCAGCATCAGTTTCTTGATGATCATCATGAACATCCCGCTGTTCCTGTTTGCCTTGAAAGCATTCGGCTTTAACTATATCGTTTTTTCGCTCATGGCTGTTGCCTCAAACATTTTCTTTCTGCAGATTATTCCGCAGGTTACCGTCGTCACCAACGATTTGACCAACACGCTTGTCGGTGCCGCAATCATCGGTGCCGGCATCGGCTTTTGTTTCAACAACGGTTTTTCGACCGGCGGAACGGACGTCATCGTCACCTACTTCCAAAACAAGTATAAAATGAAAATCGGATTTATCAACAACTTGCTGAACGGCGTCATTCTGATCTTGACCGCCATCTTCTTCAATCTCGGGCGAAGCGTCTACAGTCTGCTCGGGATGCTCGTCACCAGCTGGATGATGGACTTCACTTTCAAAAAGCAAAAAGATACGAGCATCATGATCTTTACCAAGGCTTCAGACAAGGTCGCAGATGCCCTGCGCTATTTCGTTCATGGCGCAACCCTTTTGAACGGTACCGGCATTTACACCGGCGAACGGACCGACATCATCATCATCGTTGCTCAGCAGGATCAGATTCCGTACCTGCGCCAGACGATCAAAAAAGCAGATCCGAACGCGTTCATCAGCATCCAGGATGCAAATGCCGAACTGGGCAATTATACGCAGGTCTTTGATGACTGATTTAAGCAAGAAGACACTGGGAAAAAGTCCCGGTTTCCTTTTGAATTAAATGAAATGCCGAACACATGACGTCACTTGCGACTGATTTTGTCCGCAATTTTCCTTGTTTTGATGACTTCTGGTCAAATGCAGCGTCCGCTAAATCATCGCACCAGGAATTTGCCGACGGTCTCTTTTTGGTTATTTCCATCATGGAAGGCGTCATGAATATGAAAAAAACCGGATGATTTGCAATTGATTGCAAATCATCCGGTTTTTCAATTTGAGACAGGTTTTTCCCCAGCCTTTTTTTATTTCAAAAACATCCTCTTTGCATGCTAATCGTTTTCATTGAGCCAGTCGCACAAAAGCTCAACGTATTTTGCGTTTTCCTGCACGAACGACATGTGGCGACAGCCTGCAAAAAGCTCCCAGCGCGCATTTTCGATGTGATCGTACATCGTTTTGGCGACCAACGGCGTGCAAAGGTCGTCAGTCCCGCTCGTAATCAGCGTCGGGACGGAAATCTCGTTCAGACGATCAGTGACCTCATATGAACAAAGGTTTCCCTGCGGATTATACTCATTCGGTCCCCAGGCTTCAAGATACGCACGCCTGCCGCCGATTTTCCCGCGGCGCAGCGGTTCCGGCGCATCGCCGGTGATTTTCGCGCAGCTGTGAAGTTCCATGAAGCGCTCATTTGCGGCCAGATACTCGGGACTTGTGAAATTCCCCGTCGATTCTGCTTGCTTGATTGCTTCCTGATCTCTTTCATCCATGAACCTGATCATGCGGTGAAGTTCTTTTGCCCATAGCGAAGCAGACGACAGCGTGCTTGACAAAATCAGGCTCCTGGCACCCTTTGCATCGCCGGAAAGCATGTAAAGCAATGCCAGCATTCCGCCCCATGACTGACCCAGAACGTGAAATTCTGAAACTTGCAGCTGCTCGCGCAGATTCTGCAGTTCCCTCATCCAGGTCAAAGCATTGTAAACCTCCGGAGTATCGTCCGGAAGACTGGATTTTCCGCAGCCAAGCTGGTCATACATGATGACCTGGCGGTTCGTTCTGTCGGCAACGCAGTCAAGAACCTCGAAATAATTGTGTGTCGATCCCGGACCTCCGTGCAGCAAAATCAGCGGCGGCTTTTGATCAAAATTTTTGCCTGCGATTCGATAATACGTCCGGTACTGTCCAAACGGCAGATACCCTTCCTTGATTTCAGTCATCTGGATTTCCCCCTATTTATGGTACGGACTGCCCGAATTGATCATGAACGCCCGATAAATCTGTTCCGTCAAAACGAGGCGCATCAGCTGATGCGGCATCGTGAACCGACCGAATGAAATCTGCGAATCAGCACGTTTCAGCACTTCTTCAGACAACCCGAGCGATCCGCCGATGACAAATGCCAGATCGCTTCTGCCATACGTTGTCAGATTTTCGATTTCTGAGGCAAATTCTTCAGATGTCCGCTCTTTGCCAAGAATTGCTAAAGCATAAACGTAATCACGATCTTTGATCTTGCCCAGGATTCTTTCTCCTTCGGTTTTTTTGACGTTTTCCATCTGCGCTTCGCTTAACTTTTCAGGGGCCTTCTCATCCGGAACCTCGACGATTTCAAACCTGCAGAACTTGCCAAGACGTTTTGAATATTCCGCAATCCCCTGTTTCCAGTACTTTTCCTTTAATTTTCCCACGCAGATTATCTTGATATTCATTTTGACCCTCCCTCATCATGTGGACAATCCACAGTTTCTCCACAGACTTATCCACATGTTGATAAGATAAACCACAACATATGGTTGTCCTTTATCTTTTCGACACTATATTTATGCGACGAATCTTCGAGTTATCCACCTTGAATAAAAACATGCGAACGCACTTTTCCATATTGCCAGAAACATTGTCAGATAAGCGTTTCTCAGTGCTTCACAAATTGAATATCCAAGAGTTGTCCACAGGTTTTTCCTGCGCTTGTGGATAAGTTTTAACGCGAACATTCGCCTTTTCCTGTGCATAACAATTATATCAGATTTCCACGCATCTTTCTTATGAAATGCAGAGCATATCCACAGTCAAACAGCCGGAACCTGCTGCCAGGCCCCGGCTGTCTTCGTTCATTTCTTCCTTCTTCTCAGTTGCCCGAATTGGATGCCGTCGACGTATTCTTGTCGTTGGCCTCAAGCGTCAGTTTGACGTTTGCCTTCTTGAGCTCGCCCTTGTGGTAGTACTGTATTTCAACAGTGTCACCGACCTTGTGGCTGTAAAGCGCCGTCCTCAATGACGACAGGCCGGAAACTTTCCTGCCGCCAAGCGAAACGATGACGTCATATTTTGAAATATCAGTCTTCTTGAGCGGTGATGACGCATTGACCTTCATCACGACGACCCCGCTCGTCACTTTACCCGGAAGGTTGAGCGTCTGAGAACGATCAGCTTCGGAAACGTAATCAAGGTCAACCAAAGAAATTCCGAGTGCCGGCCGAACCACCTTGCCGTTTTGGACAAGCTGGTTGATGATGCTGACGACTTCATTGCTTGGAATGGCAAATCCCATGCCTTCAACGGACGTTGACGAAGACGATGTGCCAGATCCCGTGCTGGAAAGCTTCATGGAGTTGATGCCGATAACCTGACCGGCAAGGTTGATCAAAGGACCGCCTGAGTTGCCTGGGTTGATGGCCGCATCCGTTTGAATAACCGTGGCCTGACCGGTCGACGTGCCGTTTGAGTCCGTAACGTCAATCGTGCGCTTCTTGGCGGAAATAATTCCCTGGGTCAGGGAAGTTGCATATTCAGAGCCAAGCGGGGATCCGATGGCAAGCGCCGTTTCGCCGACGCTGATGTTGTCGGAGTTGCCAAACGTTGCAACCTGCTTGACATTTGAAGCATCAATCTTCAAGACGGCCAGATCCGAGACGGAGTCATGTCCGACGACTGAAGCCTTGACCTTCTTGCCGCTGCTCAAGAGAACTTCAACTTTGTCTGCTCCTGAAATGACGTGATTGTTTGTCACGATGAATGCAGTGTTCCCGTCCTTCTTGTAGATGACGCCGGAGCCTTCGCTGGTCGAAGTTTCAGACGAGCTGCTGTTGCCGCCGAACAGGTCCTCAAGCGTGTCGGAATCGGAAGACGAATTTGAATATGCTTCAACCGAAACAACGGCTCCCTTAATCTTCTTGAATGCCTTTGAAGCCTGCGTGCCGACGTTGACCTTGACGTTGCTTGTCTGTGTCGTGCCCTTGGAATTTTCAATCCTGTCCTGTGCCTGCGAATCATGATTCTGGTACCAGACATATCCGCCGACGGAAATTCCGCCGCCTAAAAGCCCTGCAACAAGCGCTGTGACGAATACCTTGCCCAGACCGTTTCCGTTCCTTGGATCTCGTGGTTCAGGCGCATTGTCTTCTGGCTCAACTTCATTGAATTCGCCGTCGAATTGATTGTTGTGATTGTCATCGAACATGGTGATGAACCCCTTTCGTTTTTATCTCTTGAATTTAATATAACTGTTTTCTCATGAAAAATCCTGTATTTTTCAAAAGCTTAACCTTAATGCAAGCAATTTTAAAAATTTTTTTACAATGCCATCAGCGGCGTAGCACGATCAGGATCGGTGTCATGGAGATAAAAATCATGATCGACGGCAAAATCATGGTCGCGCATCATATGATCGACCGTCAGATGCGCCAGCTCCTTGACGTTGTTCTCACGGCTGAGATGCCCGAGATAGATCTGTCTGGTCCTGTTTCCGACAACGCTCATCAGGGCATTGGCCCCGTCTTCATTGGACAAGTGTCCGGTGTCGCCTAAAATCCGCTGCTTCAAGGGCCATGGGTACGCACCCATCCGCAGCATCTCCGTATCGTGATTGCATTCGAACAGATATGCATCTGCATCTTTGATGATTCCGGCAACCGTCGGCGAAACATAGCCCGTATCGGTTACGATTGCAAACGAGCTGTCATGATGGTGCAGTTCATAAAACTGCGGCTCCCTTGCATCATGCGAGACACCGAAGCTTTCGATGTCGAGATCGTCCAGACTGAGCACGCTTCCGCATTTGAAGACGTGCTTCTGCTCAACCGGAATCCTGCCGACCTTTTTGCTCATCGCATCCCACGTGCCCTCGTTTGCATACACGTTCATACCGTAGCGCCTGGCCAGGACACCGACTCCCTGGCAGTGATCGGTGTGCTCGTGCGTGACGAAAAGGCTGTCGACGTCCTTTAACGTCCGTCCGATCGAGTTCATCAACGTCTCGATTTTCTTGCCGGAAAGTCCGGCATCAATCAAAACCTTGTGTTTTTCCGTTTCGACATAAGTCACGTTTCCGCTGCTTCCGCTTGCCAGAACGCTGATTTTCATTTTATCTTCTTCCTGTGTCATTCTAATCTTCCCTACTTAACGCTGATTGTTTCGTCCATGACGGCACCGGTAAACGCATTGATCCGCCGGTACTGAACAGCACCCGAAGCCTTGGAGCTGATGCAGAAATTCCACGTCGGAATGTAAACTACGCTGTTGTTGACGTCAAGCAGCTTGGTATAACCCAATTTGCACCACTCGACGGTCGAATTCTGCGGCAGCTTGTTGTATTGATAAAGCCACATCAAGGCACGTTTCTGACTGATTGTATCCTTCTTTTCGCGCAGAATGTCAGCCGCATGAATATACGTCTGCGTATAGCCCGTAACATAGCCGTCCCTGACCGTAAACCTGATCTGGCCTTCACCTGAATAGACGGGCTTGCCGTAAAGTTCCTGCGTATAGACAATCGTATTCTTGGTTGAAAGATTGCCGTTAAAGGAATACTGCCTGCCCATCGGTACTTCAGCCGCATCCCTGACAATCGAATCGAGCGAATTCTGCGGATTCGTCAGGTTGAGCTTGATTCCCGTAATGAACGAGGCGGTCAGCTTGTGATTTGAATAGGACCAGGTCACGTAGCGTAACTGAGCCGCCTTTTCGCGCAGAAAAGTGTCCTTTGGCGCTGCCAGGTAATAGCCGCTCTGACTCTTGTCAGAAAGTTTTCCATGACTGATCTGATCGTTTTTCAGACTCTTCATCAAGGATGCGGTCGAATCCTGGGTGGTGGTATTCGTGGTCGACTCAACGATTGAATCCTGATGAAAATAAGTCGTCATCAGGAAAAAGTCAAGCACGATGAACGCCAGCAGGAAGATCCATTCAATTCGCTTGAAATTCATCGTGAACCCCCCTCATTGTGAACCAGATCTCTGTAATCAATCCAGACGCTGTTGTATTTGACGAAATAAGTCGGCGTCAGGTCAATGACGAGCGCGCTCGATGCATTTTTGGATTCACGGTATCCGATCTGAACGTCATTGATTTTCTGCATGTCGATTCCGCTTTGCTTCAAGCTCTCCATGACGCTGTCAGTATTCGGCAGCTGAACCGCATTTGAATCGGCCGGAACAGGCACCTGCAGGGTATAAAGCGAGAAAACCAGATGCTGATTCCCGCTGTCCGTGATCTGAACCTGATACGAGCCGTACTCGTCTGCCGAAATAATCGGAAACCCGTTGATATAGCTGCGATACGTGGCATTTTTGCTTTGGAAGTCAAATTCAGAGTAGCGCACGTCGTCAAGCGCAACGTCCAGAAGCTTGAGCCTGTCAAACGACAGGGTCAGGCTGTCATAAAGGCTGCGATGCCTTGCCTCCGCAATTTCCTTTGCATAATTCGTATAGGAAACGTACCCGTTATGATTCTTGATGACCATTCTCTGCCCGGCATCATCAGTGTAGATTGTCTGTTTCTTCTGTTCCCGCGTCGTTACGGCCGAATTTTCATTCGATCCGATCAGTCTGGTGACGAACAGCCCTGTATTTTCACGATTGATCAGGTAACTGCTCTTCGGAACTTCGACCGGCTGCAGGAAATACTTCGTAATATGCCCGTTGAACAGCCGGTATTCGACACGGACCATCTTGATGTCGCGACGCGTTATCAATGACGACATTTTCCCGATTGTCTGAACGTTGATCCGGGCAGTATAGACGTTCAGACTGTGGTCGTCCAGGAAATAAATAATGCCGTGGCGCTTCAGAGGAACCAGAATTCTTGAGAATGCATAATTCGCATATGATTTTGACATCGACTTCATATGATTCCTGAACAGGCCGAGCGTCACCGGTGCCGAGTAGTTCAGTGAATACGAGTCGTTCATGTTCAGGAACTTGAGGTATTCTTCCTGATTCCTGAACGTTTCCCTGGTAATTTTCCTGATCTTGACGTCCTTGACCTGACGTCTTGCAAGGTCGATCACGTCGATTTTCGTACTCGACAGCTGATATCTCGTATCGTTTTCATAATAAGTCAGACTTACGGGCAGATAAACGTCGGTGATGCTTTGTTTTCCGGCCACGTTCTTGTCGACGCTGCCGGTTGCCGGAGCGTTTTTCGTTCCAAAGACCTGGAAGTGCGAAGGAGTCACCCAGATCAGCGCAGTGAAGATGATGCTGATCAGAACCGCGATAATCAGCGAAGCCGGAAGGAGCCATGACAAGTTTCTTCTCTTATTCTTCATCCCACAAGTCATCTCCTTCGTATTCTTCATATGGCAGGGAAATGTAGAATGTCGAGCCCTTGCCCTCGATACTGTCGACCCAGATCTTGCCGTGATGCATCTCGATTACTTCCTTGGAGATTGCAAGTCCGAGCCCGGTTCCGCCCTGAGCTCTTGAGCGCGCCTTGTCAACGCGGAAGAAACGGTCAAAAATGTGCCCGAGGTCTTTTCTTGGAATTCCCAGGCCCTGGTCCGTAATGCTCAGAATCACGTGATTGTGCGTTTCCAGTAGGCGGCACGTGATTACGCCGCCGTCCGGCGAATATTTGATCGCATTGTTCATGATGTTGTCGACCACCTGAATGAACTTGTCGGTGTCGATTTCAACCCACAGGTCGCGTTTCGTGAAGTCACGCTTGATTGTGTAGTTCTTGCTCTTTGTCTCACGAGTGTCATTGCTGTCTTTTTTAAGCATCATGTCAAAGCGGTTCAGAATGTAGTTGAACAGCTCGTTCAGATTGACCAGCTCCAGATCAAGCTTGACGGTTCCCGAATCCATGCGTGACAGACTCAGCAGATCATTGATCATGCGAATCATGCGGTCGGTCTCATCCTGTGTGACCTTGAGAAATGCAGGGGCGACTTCCGGATCCTTCCAGGCACCGTCATTGAGCGCTTCAATGTAGCTGCGCATGCTCGTCAGCGGAGTGCGCAGCTCATGCGAAACATTTGAAACGAACTGACGCCTTTCACGGTCGATCTTCTGCTGTTCGGTAACATCGTGAAGCACGCAGACCAGTCCTGAAATAAAGCCTGTCTCGCGTTGAATCGTTGAAAAGTAGGCATTGAGAATCTGATCATGCCCGGCATCAGACATGTCGACGATGATTCCGTCCTGATTTTCGATCAGTTCACGCATCGTCTGCATCTCACGAATTTTGAGAACGTCCAGAATCGATGTCCCGATGACGTCCTTTGACTCAACATCCAGGTATTCGCAGGCCATGTCATTGATAATGCTGATGTTGCCGCGACGGTCCGTCGCAATGACCCCGTCCGACATGTGCGACAGAACCGAGTCAAGCCTGCGCCTTTCTGAATCCGAAGCCTCCTGTGCATCCTCCACTCTGACCGACAAGTCATTGACTGCCTGTGCCAGCTGCCCCAGTTCGTCTGTTCCATAGACATGGACCTTGCCGGAGTAGTCGCCGTCGGCAATCCGCGTCGTCTGCTTCTTCATTTCATCGATCGGACGCGTAATCGCGCTTGAGACCGTAATCGCAAGTGCCATCCCGATTGCCGTTGCAATCAGGGAAGCCGTTGCAAAAATCAGCGTGACGCTGTTGACCGAATCATAGACGCTTTCGAGATTTGCCCTGAGATACACTGCTCCGACGACCGTATTGGTATTGCCGCTTGCACTGAACAGGGGCGTAATCGACACGTATGACCGCCGGTTGCTGCTCTTGTCATACGTCATCGTCGTAAACGTTCTTCCCGAATAGAGAACGCGCTTGATGTTCGTGTTCGTCGTCTTCTGTCCGACGACCGAGCGCCCGTTAACGTCGCTTTCGCCGCGAATCGTTCCCTTGGAATCAATCACTTGAATCGTCGAAATGTTTTCGTTGTTGATGTCTTCCAGAATCGTATTGATGCTCTTGTTGGCCTTTGCCGTATTCGTCGACGTCAGCTGCTTGATCAGCGAATTGTCGACATAGGTGGACAATTCCACTCGTTGTTTGAATGATTTGATGTTTTCACTTTTCAATCTCTGTACAAAAACAGCCCCGACGATTTGAAATGTTATCAACAGCAACAATGCAAACACGAGGGCTATCTTGAAGTGAATGGATTGGAAAAAGTGAAGCTTCTTATTCGTTTGTCTTTCCATCTTTTTCCTTTATTATCGTCATGCCGCCTTCAAGCCCGGATTCACGGACGCCTTTGCGTCATATCCGTCACCGAATCCGGTTCCGGCAGTGTATTTTTCACAAAACGGTCATTCGGCTTCCGGACTGCGCAGATAATAACCGACGCCGCGGCGGGTCACCAGCCAGGTCGGACGGCTCGGATTGTCCTCGATCTTTTCGCGCAGACGTCTGACAGTCACGTCAACAGTACGCACGTCGCCGAAATAATCATATCCCCAGACCGTCTGAAGCAGATGCTCACGCGTCATGACCTGGCCGATATGCTTGGCCAGATAGTACAAAAGCTCGAACTCGCGGTGCGTCAGCTCGATCTTTTCTCCGTTCTTTGAAACGACGTAAGCTTCCGGATGAATCGTCAGACTGCCGATTTCGATATCAGTCGACTTCTCTTCTTCCGGCGCTGCGCTCGCAACCGCCGCCTGGCGTCTCAGATTGGCCTTGACGCGCGCAACCAGCTCGCGGTTCGAAAACGGCTTCGTCACGTAATCGTCGGCTCCCATTTCAAGTCCCAGAACCTTGTCGATTTCGGCATCCTTGGCCGTGACCATGATAATCGGCATGTCATGCGTCTTGCGCACCTCGCGTGCCACTTCCAGTCCGTCGATCTTCGGCAGCATCAGATCCAGGATAATCAGGTCGGGAGAAACCTCTTCGACCTGCTTCAGGGCTTCCTCACCGTCATAAGCCGTATGCACGTCATAGCCTTCCTTGGTCAGGTTGAACTTGATGATGTCTGAAATCGGCTTCTCATCATCTACTACTAAAATTTTCTTCATGTTGATTCCTCTTTAAAATTCAGTGTTTTCAATCAAAAGACGTTCTGATGACAAATCTCCGTCTCTTATCGTCAATAATCCATACGTTACCATTATAACATTTAAGCTCCGCTGTTGTGAACTGACCAAAAGCGTTCCGCCTTCTGCCCGTATTTTTGCGCCGGACTCCGCCTGCGGCTCTGCATTTTTCAGCGGACACAAAAAAAGACACCGGAAGTTCCGATGTCTTTCCCAAATCTCTGATGGGTGGTCAGGGGATCGAACCCTGGACCCACGGATTAAGAGTCCGTTGCTCTGCCAGCTGAGCTAACCACCCATATTGTGTTGACCTGTAATCAACAAATAATATAATACCAGTTATCTGGCGAAGATGCAAGTCTTTTTTCGACTTCCATCAAATGCCGGTTTCAGTATACCGGCAATGGGTGGTCAGGGGATCGAACCCTGGACCCACGGATTAAGAGTCCGTTGCTCTGCCAGCTGAGCTAACCACCCATATGTTACCTAAGCAACGAATATTATTATATCGAATAATCCAGTCCGTTGCAAGTCTTTTTTAAAAAAATATTGCGATTCACACACACGAAACCGCAATATCTTCCAAGAATTTAGTTGTTTTTATCTGCCTTGCTTCTGAACCGAAGCAAAAATCGTTTTTACGAAGAAATACAGAATGGGGGTACAGATTGCAGTGGAACATGAATTGATCACCGTTGCGGGCAAACTGAAGAAGGATGCAACCAGCGCTGTTCTCATTGCAGTTCCTGCCATCAGCGCCTCAACGATCGAAGTTCCGTAAGACGTGAAGATCTTGGTCACGCCCGCCGCAATTGCAAGAATTATGATATTCTTTTTGCTGTCATTATATTTGAAAGCCCTGAAAAGTCCGGAAATTATCAAGGCGACAACTACAACCTCAAGCATTGTCAGCCAGCTGGTGGACGCATATCCGTTCAAGATATCGAATCCGCCAAGACCGATTATCCCGGCAAGCATTCCGTTTCGAAATCCCAGAAAAAGGATTGCAACCGCAGTCAACGTATTGCCGAAATGGATAAACGGCTTTCCGACCATCGCAGGGACCGGTATGCGCAAAACCCAGATGCCAATATAGATGATTGCGGCAAACAGACCTGTCAGGATGATTGCTCGCAAAGAATTCTTCTGTTCTCTCATTTCCATTTCCCCCTCAAACGATCTCCAATTTTTTCAATAATTGCGGAATCGCGGCGCCATAATCAGCACCAAAACGAGGGTCATGGGGCTTTTTGGTCCTTACGATCGCCTCGGACACAAAGTCCATCGCAATCGTCCCAGCAGACCTCAAATCTTTTTCGTACAAGAGACTTGAAAAAAGGACCGATGCAAAGAGATCGCCCGTTCCGAAATAGTTCCCAGGCTGTTTCGAACGACTTACCATCCATGTTCCGCCGTCTTGTTCGCAGCCGAAGATTGAAATCAGGCCATCGCCTGAATCAACCCCCGTCAAAACGACGTTCCTCAGATTGAATCTTCCCCGCACCCTTTCAGCCGTTTCCAAAGCATCATCCGCTGCAACTGGAGAAGTAGTCAGAGGCTCTCCCAGCAGGAGCTTTGCCTCAGTATAATTGGGTGTTGCAACATCAGCCCTTGAAATCAGGCATCTCATCTTCTCAACGTATTCTTGATCGAACCCACGATAAAGCTTTCCATGATCCCCCATCACGGGATCGATTAAAAGCATCGTTTCGGCCGTGCTTATATCAGCCAGATTTTCCCGCAGAACGTCCAAGGGTTTCTTTCCCAAATATCCCAGATAGATTGCAGAAAACTTCAAACTCAATGTTTTCCAATGCTGGAGAATGCTGACCATTTCCTTTGACAAATCCAGATACGTGTTCTCCCCGAAACCGCCCGTATGAGTCGACAACAAAGCGGTGGGCAAAACGGTCGGGGCCAGATTCAGCGCGCCAAGCAAGGGTAAGGCACAGCCGAGCGAGACCTGACCTGCACAGGACAAGTCCTGACTGATCAAAACATTGGATTGCATTGCCTACGTTCCTTTCTGACTTTTGCAGCCGCATTTTACAAAAATTAAAAGGCTCAGGAGTTAAGAGCTTGTCAATATTATAACATGATAACCGATTATTTTTTAGTCGTGATTTGCTTTTTTTGGCAATAAGATGCCTGTAAACGCTGTATTTGGCAAAGAAACATCAGGCTTCACAAAACGGCTGGTTCATGACGTTGAGGCAGCGCCTGCCATGTTGGAAAATCCAGTGCCGAAAGCAGCTGGCGGTGCCTTGAAACGCCTGAATCCAGTGCCGACGGAAATGACGTTTGAATTTGACAAAATTCCCGGCACTTTCGGAAGAAGCGCCGGATTCTTGTCCACCTGACTCTTCAGAACCGGGGCGAGGCCTGAAAGCAGGCCAAATTTACGGGCAAATTTCAAAAATCGGCTTTTTGCCCGTAATCCCACATTTTCGCTCAGATTGGTCAGTCGCTGATCAGCACTGCATTTGACAGAAATCGGGTCCTATAATGAAAAATCCGCGCCAATCATGGCACGGATCTTAAATCATTATTCAATTATGCGGGGGCTGACCGCTCGCTTCCACACCTTGTCTTAATCAGGTTCCAGCTCGCATTCCCCCTATCGCAACCAAGGACTCCCTAACCGAGGCAAGCTCGCCTTCGGTCGTCCAAAGCTTGCGTACGGGCTCATGAACGCTCGCTTCCACACCTTTTTCTACCATGCAAACAGTCCCACCGTCGCTGCCGAAAGCAACGAAACCAGAATTCCTGACAGGAGCAGGTATGGAACGTTTTTGGAAATCAAGTCATTCTTCTCACGATCAACAATGCTCTTGAAGCAGCCAATGATCATGCCGACCGTTGAGAAGTTGGCAAATGACGTCACGAAGACCGTAAGCACGGCGCGGTAGTGTTCGGAAAAGGCTGACGTTGCAATTTTGCCGGTAACCTTGCCCATAACGACGAATTCGTTCGTAACGAGCTTTTCGCCCATGTACTGTGCGAACTGGAACGCATCCGAAGGGTTGAGCCCCATGAGCCATGCAAACGGGAACATGATGATTCCGAGCAGATGTTCCAGGGAAACCCATGGATGAATCAGGCCCAGAATCTTGTCGACAAGCGCAGCCAAAGCAACGAACGCAATGACGTTGGCGGCGATGATCAAAACGAGGCGGCCGGCAGACAGAATCGAGTCGCCGAGAAACGAGAAGAACGGTTCCTTCCTGCCGTCTTCTTCGACCGTGCCGTCAGCAACGGAGGCCGATCCGCCGATTTTGGCAATGAAGTCTTCTTCCTGCGAAACCTGCACTGGATTCAACATGGAAGTTACAATCAATGCGTTGATCACATTGACCGGAATTGCCGTTAAAATATATTGTCCGGGCATCATTTGCGTATAAGCTCCGATAATGGAGGCCGTCACGCAGCTCATGGACATCATTGCAAGCGTCAGGTCGCGTTTTGCGCTCATCCTCTTAAGCTGCAGCGATGATACGGCCAGGGCCTCAGTGTTGCCGAGAAACATCATTTCAACTGCGAAAAACGATTCAAATTTCGGTTGACGCGTAATAAATGAAAGACCGCGTCCGATCCACTTGATAATCCACGGGAGAACACCAATATAAGTCAGAATGTCAAACAGCGGCACAATCATTAAAATCGGCAGCAGCACGCTGACGAAAAAGTCCATCGACTTCACGTTGACCATGCTTGGAATTGCAAACGCGATTCCCTGATACGAAACTTGAACAAGTGCATCAAAGCCTGCTGCAGCTCCCCTGACGATCGTGCGACCGATCGGAAAACTGGTTAAAAACCATGCCATGACGAGATTCAAGGCTGTCATTGTCAAAACTGCGCGCCAGTCGATGGCCCTGCGGTCTTTTGAAAACAACCAGCCGATTGCGAGAAATACGATTAATCCGATGATGTTGATTGCTAAATACAAAATTCTTTCTCCTCCCTGGACTGTAAAACTTTCGATATTATATCGGAATGCGTCCCTTTTTGTAAAATGCAGAGCGTTGATAAACGTGCGTTTCCTGCCTATATTTAGAATAATTTAGTTTGTGATTGAATGTCAAACCTCATTAATAACGAAAATTATTGATGAAGTCAAATCCATCTTTAGCCGATCTGCGAACAATAAGGAAAAGTTAAAAAGTTTTCAATTCTAATAGTAAGCGCTTGCATTTTAATCAAAAAGTGCTATAATCAGAATTGTAGAAAGGGTTTAGAGATTCTGCAGCGCAGTTGAATGAGACAGCGCTCGCAGCGAGCTTGAAACGATAAAGGCATCGTTGCCCCAATGGTGAAACGACCGTATCCGACACAGCAAGGATGGATATGGCTTGAAGGTTAATTAAGCAGGATCAGAACTCCTTTCAATTATACCTTGATCGAACGAGACAGGTTGGCGGATTACCGATAATGTAAAAGAACATCGTGAAAGAACTCATGCGGTAATGAAAGGCCGACTGATGGCTCGTCGTAAGGAGCCGGAACTTGATTCCGGCTCCTTTTTTTATGCTACAATGACATTACACAGGAAAAGAGGGATATGATGGCAAAATGCAAGGAAACACTGGCAATTACGAACCATCGCGTCATTGCCGAAGACATCAACGAGCATGAAACCGTATATGGCGGGAGGATTCTGGAAATTCTGGACGGAACGGCATCAACTTCAGCAGCCAGACTGGTGCGAACTCAGACCGTCACCGCTGCAGTCGATGACGTGAATTTCATTGCTCCGTTCGCCCTGCACGATTCGTTTTGCATTGAAAGCTACGTAACGGGCGTTGGCACGCATTCAATCGAAGTCTTCGCCAAAGTCGTCGGCGAGCATCTCCTGACGGGCGAAAGATTTTTGGGAATGACGGCTTTCTTCACCTTCGTCATCCTGGACAAGAATGTCGAACCGGAACCAATCGTCCCTGAAAGCGCTGAGGAGAAAATGCTCTGCAGGGGATACGAACAGCGCAGAAAACGCAAAAAGGACGCTCTGAAAGAGCGATTGAGCTTCAACCGGCAATTGTCGATCGATCTTCCGTATTAATGAAAAAGCAGCTCTGAGACGCCTTAAATACGTCTCAGAGCTGCTTTTCATCGAGAGTCAGTCGTTATCTCGATTCCGGGCCACCTTCATCAACAAGCGGATAGCTTCTTCGTAGCTGCAAGTATGTTCTTCCATAACTTGTCTGATCAATTCTTCAGTCGATGTCTTTGCTGAAATCGTCATAAAATATACCCCCTGATATCAATGAATGTGTCCATCTTCCGCATGGCGAACTTATGTTTCTCTTTTTATATCACTTTTACATTTTAGCGCGGTTGCCTCAAAAAGAAAAGTCAAAATTTCAAATGATTTTCATGCATATTTGCCACACTCTTTACCCCATGCGCCTTTGACCTTCCTCAAAAAAATTTTTCGCTGCAAAATATGCAAAAAACAAAACCACACCGGAAACTTCCGGTGTGGCAGATTATCAACCAGTCTTCATCCCTGGTTTCCAGGTAAGATAGCCTTCGTAATCTTCAGTATGAAGGAGCCTCTCTGCATTTTCAACACGATCCTGAGTCGGCGGCTCGACTCCTTCCAGACGATAAGGAATACCCATTTCGTGGTATTTGTGCACGCCCATCGTATGATAAGGAAGAACTTCGACCTTCATGACGTTTCTCAAACGCGTCCTGATATAGTTTCCGAGCTTTTCAAGATCTTCGTCAAAATCGGTCTGTGTCGGAATCAAAACGTGCCTGATCCAGACCGGCTTGCCGATTTCAGACAGATACTCGCAAAGGTCGAGGATATTCTCGTTTGGAAAACCGGTCAGCAGCTTGTGCTTGTCTGAATCGATATGCTTGATGTCGACGAGCAGAATATCGGTCACGTCCAGCAGCTTGTTGAATGTGTCAAACCAGGGCTCGCGTCTGGTGAACGGCTGCCCGCACGTGTCAAGGCACGTGCTGATGCCAAGCTTCTTGCATTTCGTAAACAGGTCAAGAGCAAATTCCGGCTGCAGCAGAATCTCGCCCCCGGAAAGCGTGATTCCGCCCTGCTCTCCCCAGAATTCCCGATAAGGAAGCGCCTTTTTCAAGACCTCATCAGCAGTCATTGTCGTTCCGACGTTCTTCTTCCAGGTATCGGGGTTGTGACAGAACTTGCACCGCATGTTGCAGCCCTGCATGAAGACTACGAAGCGGATTCCGGGTCCGTCAACGGCGCCGAACGTCTCAATTGAATGAACGTACCCTAATATTTCACCCTTTTCATTGGTCGGTACCGGTTTTAGATATGGATTTGTCGTCATAGTCTCATGCCACCTTCAATTATAAAATACAGTGTTACATATGATCGTGGAACGTTCTGGAAATCACGTCATCCTGCTGTTCCTTGGTCAGGTCGGCAAAGTATACGCAGTATCCGGAAACACGAATCGTCAGAGTCGGATACTTTTCAGGATGCTTCTGCGCATCAAGCAGCGTATCACGGTTAAAGACGTTGATGTTCAGATGATGACCGTTATTCTTCATGTATCCGTTGATCATGTTTACTAAAGTCTTATCGCATGTTTCTTCATCATGGCCCAATGTTGACGGCGTAACGGCAAATGTGTTCGAAATACCGTCCGTTGCATACTTGTACGGAATCTTGGCTACCGAAAGAAGCGATGCCAATGCGCCGTTCTGTTCTGCACCGTATGCCGGGTTGGCACCTGGTGAGAACGGATTTCCCTTTTGACGGCCGTTTGGCGTTGTCCCTGTATTCTTGCCGTAAACGACGTTTGAAGTAATTGTCAAAACGGATGTTGAAAGCTTTGCTCCGCGATAGAGATGATGCTTGTTCATCTTCGTATAGAGCTGTTTTACAAGCCATACCGCAATTTCATCGGCACGGTCATCATTGTTGCCGTAACGAGGGAAGTCATTGTCAGCTTTGAAGTCAATCGCAACACCGTCTTCGTCACGAATTGCCTTGACGTGTCCGTACTTGATTGCGGAAATGGAGTCAGCGGCAACCGACAGGCCTGAAATACCGGTTGCAAACGTCCGGTTCAGCACTGTATTCTTCAATGCCAGCTGGGCAGATTCGTAGTAGTACTTGTCATGCATGTAATGGATGGCATTCAGTGCATTGACATAGATGTCAGCAACCCAGTCAAGCATGTCATCGAATTTCTTCATGAATTCATCGTAATCGATGTATTCGGAAGTAATCGGAGCATATGCAGGTCCGCATTGGCGTTTCGTCAATTCATCGATGCCGCCGTTGATTGCATAAAGCACGGTCTTGGCAAGATTTGCGCGGGCACCGAAGAACTGTACGCCATCGGCAATCGGCTGAGCTGAAACGCAGCACGCGATGCCATAGTAGTCCGTTCCCCATGTCTTCATCATCAGGTCGTCGTTTTCGTATTGAATCGTTGAACTCTTGGAAGATACGCTCGCAGCATATTCCTTGAATGCCTCAGGAAGATTTGCCGACCACAGAACCGTGATGTTCGGTTCAGGCGCAGCACCCATGTTGTGCAGGGTATTCAGGAAGCGATACGATGTCTTCGTTACGTGATGACGTCCGTCCATGCCCATTCCGGCCAGGGAAAGCGTTGCCCAGATCGGGTTGCCGGAGAACAGGGAATTGTACTCAGGCGTGCGGATGAACGAAACCATGCGCAGCTTCATCGTAAACTGATCAATCAGTTCCTGGGCTTCCTCTTCCGTCAGAATACCTCGTTCAAGGTCACGTTCAACGTAGATGTCAATGAACGAGTCAATGCGCCCGATTGACATGGCAGCCCCGTTCTGCTGCTTGATGGCTGCCAGGTATCCGAAGTAAAGCCACTGGATTGCTTCCCTGGCCGTCGTTGCCGGATATGAAATGTCATAACCGTATTCTGCAGCCATCGTCTTCATGTCCTTCAAGGCACGGATCTGATCGGAAATTTCTTCACGTACGCGGATAACGTCGTCAGTCATTTCGCCGTCGCCGTAATTCTTGAAATCTTCCTTCTTTGCGGCAATCAGGCGATCAATTCCGTAAAGCGCAATACGCGGAAAATCAGCAACGATGCGTCCGCGTCCGTATGCGTCCGGAAGTCCCGTAATAATCTTGTTGTGGCGCGCGCTCTTGATTTCGTCCGTATAAACGTCGAACACGCCCTGGTTGTGCGTCTTATGAAGATCCGTGAAGATTCTTTCCGTTTCAGGATCGATTTCAAAACCATAAGCCGCCAGGGCTTCCTTAGCCATGCGAATCCCGCCGTATGGCATCAGTGCCTTCTTGAGCGGCTTGTCAGTCTGCAGACCGACAATCTTCTCAAGGTCCTTGTCAAGGTAGCCCGGTCCGTGCGACGTGATTGTCGAAACGACTTTCGTATCGGCATCCAGAACGCCGCCGGCAGCACGTTCCCTGAGTTTCAGATCAACGAGCTTGTCGTTGAGTTTCGTCGTTGCTTCGGTAGGTCCTTCCAAGAATGAAGAATCACCGTCATAAGGAGTGAAGTTCTGCTGAATGAAATCGCGCACATCGATTTCGTCCTGCCATTCTCCGCCTTTGAAGCCATCCCAGGCCGTTGTCACAGCTTCTTTAACATTATCCATCTGAAGCATCTTAATTCCTCCCTAGATTGTTAAATCCTTTGACTATATTAAAACAACGTTATAACGTTCCAGCGCTTACAACCGCTATATCAAAGCATTGTTATCGCTTTCACAGTATATGATATAAAAATTATCCGATAAATACAAGTACTTTGTCTT
>NZ_DAIUCE010000004.1:35283-52471 GCF_036846325.1 Ligilactobacillus sp.
ATATTTGAATATAATAAGCCAGTATCTATAATCAACATAATAAAAAATTAAAAAACTGTTTGCCTCCGCTTTTCAGTATTTGCCCGTAAAATACAGTCCCCGACTGCTCCTGTCATCGGAAACCCGGTTCCTGCATGCAAAAAACCGGATGACTCGCAGGTAAACTGCAAATCATCCGGTTTTTAAATTTGAGGCATAGCTTTTTCCATTCTCTTACAGCCTCTGTAATTTCCATTAATCAGCATCGCCTAAGGCAAAACCGCTTTTGCGAAATCAATCGCCTTGAGGAATGCCTGAATCCGATTATGAATCAGACGCATTTTTCAGATTATGCCTCAAGATTCGTCACAAGACAATCGCGACTAAATCTGTGCCCAGACGTTTTCCAGGACGTTCGTCTGGTCGCGGTCAGGTCCGACTGAGAACGTTGATACCTTGACGCCGACGAGGTCCTGAATCCGATGGATGTAATTGCGGGCATTTTCAGGAAGGTCTTCCAAAGTCCTGCACTTGGTAATGTCTTCCTTCCAACCCGGCATCGTTTCATAAATCGGCTTGCAGGCTTCAAGTTCCTTCAAGCTTGCAGGATAATGATAAATCTTTTCGCCATTCAATTCATATGCGGTACAGATCTTGATTTCATCAAGCCCCGTCAAAACGTCAACGCAGTTCAGGCAAAGGTTGGTCAAGCCTGAAACGCGCTTCGAATGACGCATGACGACCGAATCAAACCAGCCGATTCGACGCGGACGCTTCGTGACCGTTCCATATTCGTGACCGGCTTCACGAATGAAATCGCCCGTTTCATTTTTAAGTTCCGTTGGGAAGGGACCGTCACCGACACGAGACGTATAGGCCTTGCATGCACCGACAACCTTGTTGATCTTGGCCGGGCCAACGCCTGAACCGATCGTAACGCCGCCTGCAACCGGATTGGAGGAAGTAACGAACGGATATGTTCCCTGGTCGATGTCAAGCATGTTGCCCTGTGCACCTTCAAACAGGACTCTCTTGCCCTCATCAAGCGCATCGTTCAAGACAACCGACGTGTCCGTAACGTACTTCTTGATTTCCTGACCGTATTCAAAGTATTCTTCAAAGATGTCTTCGAACTTCAACGGTTCGCCGTCATAATCATACATCTTTTCAAACAGACGGTTCTTTTCTTCAACGTTGCGCTTCAATTTTTCGGCAAACGTTTCCTTGTCCAGAAGATCGGCAACGCGAATGCCGACACGGCCCGCCTTATCCATGTAGCAAGGTCCGATGCCCTTATTCGTCGTTCCTATTTTGTTGTCCTTCTTTGACTTTTCCTGCAGTCCGTCAAGAATGATATGATACGGCAAGATAACATGAGCGCGGTCTGAAACGCGCAAGTTGTCAGTAGTCACGCCATTTTCATGCAAATAACGCAATTCTTCAACCAATGATTTAGGATTCAGGACGACCCCGTTGCCGATAACGCAGATTTTTTCAGAATAGAAAATGCCTGATGGGATCAAACGCAGCTTATATGTTTTACCATTGAACGCAATTGTGTGACCAGCGTTGTCTCCACCTTGATAACGTGCAATAACTTCAGCATTCCGGCTCAGGAAATCAGTAATCTTACCCTTGCCTTCATCGCCCCATTGGCTACCTACAACTACAACTGATGACATATATATATCCACCTCATGTTTCCTTAGCTCTGTATTTGCTGCAACAACAAACTGCAAGTCCTTCTCGCCGTTTGTCAACCTTGATAATTGTAACAAGTAGAAAGCTATTTTTCAAGCAAACCGCGAAGATTATAAAACGAATTAATGACAATGGCTTTCTATACCGAACATTATTGGAAACTTCCAGCCTTTTGCGACGGCATTCCTTTAATTTGTACGGGTTTTCAATCCCATGGATCATAGCGGTGAAACGGCAGAAGCGATCTTTCGCGCGAAAGTTTTTCCATTTTCCTTAAAATGCACGCCGCCTCATCTCCTATGGTAATTTTCTGCTTCAAAACGGCTTCGTAAATTGCCCGTACGCATTTGTCCATAATCGTTTGCGGCGCAATCTGCCTTTCTTCCAGGTTCTTCCTTCCGTATGCGATGATTTGTTCAATCCGGTCATTCTTAGGTGCATATGCTGCATCAAATTCAGCGATATATTCATTGGCCAGTTCGGCGATTTCCCTGCGTGACTTCATCGTATGCCTTCTTTCTGAAATCTTTTTCTAACTTGAGTATACCCGTTAAATTCGATATTGAAAATATTTCCCGGGAAATATTTTTCCCAGACAACACCTGCTCTTTTACCGATGACGAAAAATCTCTGCCGCACGAAGCCGACAGAGATCTGAATGTTTTTATGATTACTTGGACGGCAAGACGTTCAGCACGTAAAGCATGACGATGAAAACGAAGAACAGGGCAATCACAACCGGATTAAGCTCCTTCCTGCGGCCGGCAGCAATCATCGTAATCGGGTAGATTAAGAATGCAAAGGCAAAGCCATATGAAATGTTATATGTCAAAGGCATTGCAATAACCGTCAGAAATGCCGGCAAGGCGATTTCAAACTTGTCCCATTCGATTTCCCTGAGCGACTGCGCCATCAAGGCACCGACGATAATCAGGGCCGGTGCAGTGACTTGCGTCGTCACGACTGACAAAAGCGGTGAGAAGAACATGCCAAAGCCAAACAACACAGCAATGACCAATGAGGTAAAGCCCGTACGTCCGCCGACGGCAATTCCAGCTGAAGACTCAACGTAAGCAGCCGTTGGCGTCGTTCCCATGACTGAACCGGCAAGCATTGAGATGGAATCTGCCATTAAGGCCTGACCAATCCGCGGCATCTTGTCGTTTTTCATCAATCCCGCCTGCTGGGCAAGTCCGATCAGTGTTCCTGCCGTGTCGAAAAATGCCACCAACAGGAAAACCAAGACAACCGCCCACATCTGCGGAGTATTGACGTCGCCCAGATGCTTGATGCCGACCGCAAACGTCGGCTTCATGCTCGGAATGGACGACACGATATGTGCCGGCGCCTTGATCAACCCCGTCACAAGTCCCAGAATCGCAGTTGCAACGATGCCGATGAAAATTGAACCCGGAACTTTTCTTGCCATCAGCAATGCCGTAACGAACAATCCAAAAATCGTCAGCCAGGTTGTCGGGACGGTCAGTGATCCGAGCTGAACAAGCGATGATTTGCTTGCGACAACGAGGCCGCCGCCCTGCAGGCCAATGAAGGCAATGAACATGCCGATGCCTGCGGCCATTGCCAGTTTAAGATTATGCGGAATCGCATTGATTACGATTTCGCGGATTTTAAAGAATGTCAGAATCGTAAAGATAATCGAAGCCACGACAACGCCGGCAAGTGCAGTCTGCCACTTGATTCCCATCGCCAAAACGACTGAATAGGTAAAGAATGCGTTATCACCAAGTCCAGGAGCGATTGCAATCGGGTAATTGGCCAGAAATGCCATCAACAGACAGCCGAGAATCGCAGACAGGGCCGTTGCCGTGAAAACGGCTCCCTTGTCCATTCCGGACGCACCCAGGACGCTGGGATTGACAAACAGAATATATGCCATGGAAACAAATGTCGTAATTCCTGCCAGAGTTTCCTTCTTGACGTTTGTCCCTAATTCTTTCATGTGAAACTGCTTTTCAATCCAATTGAGTTTCGCTGAAGAAGAATTTTCACTGCTCAATAGTAACACCTCTATCTTAATAATTACTAATCAAGTATAGCCTAACATTTACAAATTGCAACCTTTAAACGTTCGTGTTTTACCGCAGAAAAGACTCTTTTACCGCTTCCATCCTTAATATGTCAATGCTCTGTATTCATAAAATTTTATTATTATTTTTCATTCGGTAAATTCCATTTCCGCAATCGACAATTCAAGCTCCTCAATCACGCGGTTATCATCAAAAAAACGAATCCAATCCTCAGAACTGTTGTATTCATCAGGAATCGTTCTCTTCAGCCGTTCCTCGAGATTTTCAACAAATTCCCTGAGATATTTTTCCGTTTTCCGCCTGAGCTGTGCTTCGTTGTACCGCTTGGCCGGCTGCCTCTCATCATTTATTTCCTGCAGATGCGCCAATATTTTTTTCCCGAACAAATCCAGTACGTTTGAGTTGTCTGAAAGATATTCGGCAAGTTCGTTCGTGTTGATAATAATCCCTTCTTTTTACCATTGATATTAACAATTATACAAACTTACATTCGTTTTGTCTACAATTGAACGAACGTATTTTCTTTTTTAGAAAACAACTCTGCAGTCACATCGATTCAAAGACGGCTGACGCCAGAAATTGCCGGAATCCTTTTGAACTATGCATTTTATAAAAAAACAACCGAACCCCGCAGAACCGGTTTCGGTTGTCCTTAAATTCTAAAAATCAATAATCGAACAGTTCCGTTGAAAGATAACGGTCGCCGCCATCGGGTGAAACAGTGATGACCTTTTTCCCCCTGCCGAGCTTCCTGGCAATTTCGATTGCGCCGTAAATATTTGCGCCGGCAGAAATTCCCGGAAGGAATCCTTCCTTATGTGCAACTTCGCGTGCCGTCCTGATGGCTTCATCACTTGGAACCTCGATGATTCCATCATAAATCTGCCTGTCCAGGACTTCCGGAACAAAGCCGGCGCTGATGCCCTGAATCTTGTGCTTTCCGGCAACTCCGTCCTTCAGCACCGGTGATTCGGACGGTTCGAGCGCGTAAACCTGAATATCCTGGTCAAGCTCCTTCAAGGCATGCCCGATGCCGGTCAAAGTACCACCGGTTCCGACACCGGCAACGAATGCGTCGGGAAGGTCATCCCTGCCGAACGCTTCGATGATTTCCTGACCGGTTTTCTGCTCATGAACGTCGGGATTGGCCGGATTCTCAAACTGCATCGGCATGAAATAGCCGTTTTCTTCAGCGAGTTGCGTTGCTTTGGCGATAGAGCCCTTCATTCCTTCAGCGCCCGGAGTCAAAATCAGTTCCGCACCGTATCCCTGCATGAGCTTGCGACGCTCAATGCTCATCGTTTCAGGCATCACGATGATCAGATGATAGCCTTTGGCAGCCGCAACCATTGCCAGTCCGATACCGGTATTCCCCGAGGTCGGTTCAATGATCGTTCCGCCTTCCTCAAGTCTGCCCGCCTTTCTGGCAGCCTCAAGCATTGAAAGCGCAATGCGGTCCTTGATCGAGCCTGCCGGATTGAAGAATTCAAGCTTGACGTAAACGTCTGCCGCATCTTCCGGAACAACGTGGTTAAGCTTGACGATCGGTGTCTTTCCAATGAGTTGATCAACTGAATCATAAATTTCTGTCATATTCCTTATCCCCTTTACTGAGTACAAACTTTCTTTAAACGGTTTTCTTCTGCCTGTTTCAGCCAGTTTTCAAAAAAGTGCCGTTGGGCTTTTTCCCAGCCGAAACGTGTCCCTGTCATTTTGACGGGATCATCATAATAATTGGCTGCTTTTGCCAATACGGGAGCGTCTTCGGGATGAGCCTGCAGTTCGCGGTAATATTCCTTGTCAAGGGCATCCCGGCCATACTCAAGATGCGAAAACAAGAACGTCTGTCGTTTCTTTTCTGCCTCGGCCAGAAAAAGATGCCCGGTCTCGGATACCGAAACAACGGAAAGTTCCGGAACATCTCTGACCTGACTGCATGAGAGCTCCGCATAACGCGCATGAGGCGCCAGAAAGCCATCGGAAAGTCCATCAAGCAAAGGAGAATTTTCTAAAATCACCTGAGGATAGACTCCGAAAAGCTTTTGATTCAACAAATACTTATCGACGCCGTAAAAATAATTGGCGGCGGCCATTGCGCCCCAACAGACGTAAAGCTGCTCGATTCCTTCAGTGCTCAAACAATCAAACAGCTCCTGCAGTTCGCTGATATATGTGACATCATCGAAGTCCAGCTTTTCAAGCGGCGCACCCGTCACGATAAAGGCATCAAGCTCTCTGACCCTGTTAAGGTCGAGCGGCTGCGACATTCGGCGAACGTTTTCCGGAACTTCTCTGTCCTGATAATGCATTACGGGATAGAACCAGGTGAGGTTCACCCGACAGTCTTCCCGTGTCAGAACGCGTTCGAAACGTCGCTTCGTATCTTCTTTATCGTGCATCAGATTAAGCACGCCGATTTCTAAAACGTCGTCTTTCTTACGCATGGCTTCCATCCTCTCTTTGAAATTAGCAGACAGTTTGCTTACTTTTTGTCTGTTAATGGAAGTATACACGATTGTCATTCAAAAAGCCAACGAAAACTACTCGAAAACATCCAAGAAATTGACTGGTTTTTTTGATGAGGATGGCACTGCATCTGCCGGGGGACACATGAATAATCCGTCTTTGGCGAAGCTGCCCGTCAGCATGAAAAATACAGTGCAGCGGCAGCAATCGATGTCTTGAATTTTGCAAAATCACTGCGGCATTTCTGAAGCTTACGGGCAAATCCCTAAAATCACTGTTTTGCCCGTAATCGTGAACCGGAATTTACGGGCTCATGACCGCTCGGCTCCACACCTTGCATAATCGGGTTCTGCCTCGCATTCACCCTATCACAAGCAGTGACTCCCTGGACGAGTTTCACTCGCCTTCGGTCGTCCTCATGCTTGTGTACGGGCTCATGACCGCTCGGCTCCACACCTTGCATAATCAGATTCCAGCTCACAGCCCCTCCGCCTAAGAAGCTCTCACTTGGCAGGATGACCTGCCGTCGTGCGAGCCTCCTTAGTGCTCAGGGGCTGAACGCTCGCTTCCACACCTTGTTAAAAATTCAGTCTCGTCTCCCTCGGCTTCGTCTCGGCCAGAACCCTGCCGTGCCTGATATTATACAGAACCTCAGAATGATTCATCAAAACATGATAGAAGTCGCTTTCGTTCAGCAAGATGCAATCGGCCGGCTTGCCGACCTCTATTCCGTACTCATCAGCGATATGAAGCGTCCTGGCGGCATTTTCAGTCACGAACTTGTACGAATCCTGAATCTGACCATATCCCATCAGGTGCGCAGCGTAAACACCCATGTTGACCGAATCGAGCATATTGCCGCTGCCAAGTGGATTCCATGGATCCTGAATGTCGTCTTCACCAAACGAGACGTTGATGCCGGCTTCAGAAAGCTCCTTGATCCGAGTCAGGCCGCGCCGTTTAGGATAAGTATCGAACCGGCCGCCAAGGTGCATGTTGACAAGCGGGTTGGAGACAAAATTGATCTGAGACATCTTCAACAGCCTGAAAAGCTTGTATGTATAGGCATCGTTATAAGATCCCATTGCTGTCGTATGACTTGCGGTAACGCGCTCGCCAAGCCCGGTTTCATACGCAAGCGTGGCCAGGACTTCCAGATTTCTTGAAGCGGGATCATCGATTTCATCACAGTGGACGTCAACCAGACGCTCGTACTTCTCGGCCAGACCGATCAGAAATTTGAGAGAATCACGGCCATAGTACTGGTTGAACTCAAAATGAGGGATTCCGCCGATGACGTCAGCACCCTCCCTGACGGCCTGTTCCATCAGTTCCTTGCCGTTGGGAAACGACAGGATGCCCTCCTGAGGAAATGCAACGATCTGAAGGTCGACGACGTCCTTCATCTCCTCCTTGAGTTCGAGCAGCGCCTGCAGCGCGATCAAATGCGGGTCGGTCACGTCAACGTGGCTTCTGACGTGCTGAATCCCAAGCGCAATCTGCTTGCGAAGTGTTTTTTCTGCGCGCTCCCTGACATCTTTGATTGAAAGAGACTTTTTTCTTTCGGACCAGATTCTGATTCCGTCAAACAAAGTCCCGGTTTCGTTGAATTCCGGCTGTCCTGCAGTCAGCGTCGCATCCAGGTGAACATGCGAGTCGATGAACGGTGCAAGCAGCAGGCACCCTCTGCCGTCAATCACCTCTTCATCTCCGCGGGCCTCGATGCCGGCGGCGATTTTACTGAATCGGCCATCAGTAATCTGAACGTCCTTAAGTTCTTTTTCGTTATCTACATGAACATTTTTAATAAGCATAATCAACACTTGCCTTTCTTATCCTTGAAAACCATCAATCCATAATAAAGCATCCCGCTCAAAATCATCGTCAAGAACGTTGCTCCGATCGTCTCCATCAAAAAGCCGACCTGGCGCAGGGCGAAAAAGAGCGCTACGCCGACGATCCATGAAATGAGTGCTGCATAGTTCACGCCGTTTCGGTACCAGTATTTCCCGTTCGTTTCAGACAGCGCGTCAACATCGTATCTGCAATGTCTTCTGAAATAGAAATCAACGACGATTACACTGATGATCGGCCCCAGAACCATTCCGACGTAGTCTAGAAATGCAGTGAATGCATCCAGAAAGCTGCCGACGACCATCGGGATGAACGTGACGAACGTTGCAAGAATCGCAGCAATCCAAAGCGAGTGCCTGAGCTTCAATCCGGAAAAAATATTTGAAATTGCAGAACCGGCTGCCATCAGGTTCACTGCATTTGCCGTCATGCTCGTGATGATGATGACCAGCAGCGCAACGACGCCAAGCCCCAACCGGCTTGCAATCGTGCTTGGATCCGAGTTGTTGGCATCATAGACACCTGACGTGATTGCAATGCTGATTGTTGAAACAAGACCGATGAACGCAAACCAGACAACGCCGAGCAATGCTCCGATAAACGGAATCACCGTTGCGGCATGCTTTTTTGACGTAAAGCGCGTAAAATCAGCTCCCGCAGTCACCCAGGCGAGGTTGAACGCTGCGACCGCATCAACCGCAGCACCCGTCGCAAGCAGATTCTTGTGCGGAACCTGCCACGAAACGATGTGAGAAAACGGAACTGTTCTGAAGACGACGACCGATTCCCAGATCATGAAAACAAAGACCAGGACGATGCCAATCCGTTCAATCATCTGAACCGAGCGCTGGCCGCTTGCAATGCTGATGATGTGCAGGATGCTCATTACCAGAATTCCGCAAACGAGGCCCCTGGCTCCTCCCGGCTTGCCGTAAACGGGCCACTGCAGCAGATCATGCAGCAGATAGCTGACTGAAGTTGCCGCAATAAACGTATTGACCGCCGTCCAGCCGATAAATTGCGTCACGTTGACGACTGAAGGCAGGAAGCTGCCACGAATGCCAAACGAGGCCCGACTCAGTTCCATCGTCGAAACGCCCGTTCTGTAGCCGATATAGCCGATCAGGCTCAAGAACAGATAAGACACGGCAGACGACAATACCAGAACCTTCATTGCGACCGCAAACCCGCAGGCCGCAATGACGCCGCCGATAAACCACGTTCCATTGTTGGCATTGGCCCCCACCCAGGTTGCAAACATGTCCCAGTCGGAGGTCCTCCGCGCCTCCTTCGGCACGCTCATTACTTGATTTTTTTCCATAACAATGCCTTCCTTTAAATTATCATTTTAAGTAACGATATCATTACTTCACGCCAAAGACAACCGGTGCAGTTCATCTCTGATGACATGTTCATGTCACCATCAAGGCGCGGTGCATGAGCATTTTTATAGACTTTGAAAAATTTGTCTGCTATGATTTTCTTGTTATTTTTGACAAATACATAATCATGGGGGTTTTATCATGGGTTTACCTGACAGAAAAGACGTTCCCACGCAGCAAACCTGGGACGTCGGCGTTCTTTACGAAAATGACGACGCATGGCAGAAAGACATTGAAGCGGAAAAAAAGGCACTGGAAGATTTCTCCAAGTATGATCAAAAGCTGAACGATCCTGAAACAATCATTGCCGCACTGGACGATCTGGGCGAGATGGAGGTTCGCATGGATCTGCTTGGCCATTACGGCTTTCTGCAGCAGTCGACAGATATGACGGATCCGCACTACAACCAGCTTCTGCGGATTCTTGACCAGCTTGACGCCGACTACAATGCCGGGCTTGCAAAATACAGAGCTCAGATCATGGACAACGACAACGGGCTGCTTGATGCCGTTGCAGAAAAGCGTCCTGATCTCGGTGCCGCCATCAGGGAATTCAAGCGCATCAAAAGGCATCGTCTGAGCGGTGAAGTCGAAGGCGTGCTCAGCTCGCTCGAACCGACGCTTTCTTCGTTTGAAGGAATCTATACGACATGCCGGGCAGCCGACATGTCATTTCCGGACTTTGAAGTCGACGGCAGAAAATACCCGCTGTCCTTCGTGCTTTATGAAAACAGCTACCAGTACAATCCGGACCACAAGGTGCGTCATGCAGCATTCAAGGCATTCTCAAAAGTTCTGAATCAGTACAGGAATACCGTAGCTGCCAACTACTACGCACAGGTTTCCAGGGAAAAGATCATGGCAACCATGCGCGGATACGACTCCGTATTCGATTACCTTCTGGACGATCAGGAGGTTCCGCGCGAATTCTTCGACCGTCAAATCGATGTCATCATCGAAAAACTCGGTCCCGTAATGCAGAAGTACGTCAAGCTGATCCAAAGGGAGCGCGGACTGGACAAGATGACGTTCGCAGATCTTCAGATTGACCTCGACCCTGAATTTGCACCGAAAGTCCCATTGGACAAAGCACCGGAATACATCTCCGATGCAATCAAAATCATGGGACCGGAATACCATGACATGATCATGAAATGCTTTGACGAACGCTGGGTCGACTTCCCGGCCAATAAAGGCAAGGAAACCGGCGGCTTTGAAACGACGCCATATGGAAAACATGCATATATCCTGATGTCATGGACCGATGAAATGGCCGACGTCTACACGCTCGTTCACGAACTCGGACATGCCGGGCAGGAAATGCTGACGAACAGAACCAACCATCCGCTGAGCTGCGGGGTTTCAACATACATCGTTGAAGCACCGTCGACCTTCAACGAACTCCTGCTGACCCATGCACTTGAAGAAAAGAGCCGGGACAAGCGCATGCAGCGTTTCGCCCTGACAAAAATGCTGACGAACACCTACTATCACAACTTCGTCACGCACCTTCTGGAGGCAGCCTTCCAACGCGAAGTATATAAGCTGATTGATAACGGAGAAGGCTTCGACGGAGACCGGCTTTGCGAAATCAAGAAAGACGTCCTGAAGAAATTCTGGGGCGATGCGGTTGAAATCGATGATGACGCAGCCCTGACGTGGATGCGCCAGTCTCATTACTACATGGGACTTTATTCATACACCTATTCGGCAAGTCTGACGATTTCGACTCAGGCTTATCTGAAAATCAAGGAACAGGGCCAGCCCGCAATCGATGCATGGCTCAGATTCCTGAAATTTGACAAATGCCCTTCACCAATTGAAGCAGCCAGAATTGCCGGCGTTGACATCACGACCGACGAGCCGCTGCAGAATACGATTAAATTCCTGGACGAAACGGTCGACAGGATTGCCGAACTGACGAAAGAACTTTAATCTGCTCAAGATGATGAAAACACCGGATGAAATTTGCAGTTAATTGCAGTCTCATCCGGTGTTTTGCGCATGCTGGAACCTTTTGCGGGAAAATCCTGGAAAACGGACTTCTTTATGTTACAATATTTTTTGTAAACCCATATCACAAAATCAGTTAACTAAAGGAGCCTGTCATGGAATTTGATGCCACTGAAATCGCCAATCTGATCAAAACAAAGAAGCTGTCGCCAAAAGAAGCCGTCATGAACGCTTTTTCCGAAATTGAAGCAAAAAACGGACAACTGAATGCGGTCGTCAGTCTGCGTGAGGAAAAGGCTCTTTCCGAAGCCAGTCGCTGCGCCGATTTTGACAGACCTTTTGCGGGGGTGCCGATTTTGCTGAAAAGTCTCGGCCAGTACCTTGAAGGGGAGCCGGCAACCGATGGATCAAGACTCTTCAAGGATGCCAAGGCGACTCAAACTGATAATTTTGTCAAAGCGCTGCAGCAGGCAGGCTTCATCATCATCGGACAGTCGAACGCACCGGAATTCGGCTTTACCAACGTCACCGATTCCGAATTATACGGGCCGGCACGCAATCCCTGGAACCCTGAATTTTACTCGGGCGGTTCTTCAGGCGGGGCTGCTTCCGCCGTGGCTTCAAGAATGGTACCGGTCGCTGCAGCAAGCGACGGCGGCGGTTCAATCAGAATTCCGGCATCTTTTACCGGCCTGATCGGACTGAAACCGACACGGGGCAGAACACCGGTCGGCCCTTCTTCATGGCGCGGATGGCAGGGAGCCTCCGTCTCATTTGCCCTGACACGCTCAATTCGAGACACCGCCCGCATGCTTGCCGCCGTTCAAACGGTTCAGCCACCGGCTCCCTTTCAGACACCGCTGCTTTCCTTCAATCCTGAAGTTCCGTTGCCGAAAAACTGCAAAGTTGCCTTTTCATTAAATTCGCCCGTTCACACGAAAGTTTCAGAAGACGCAAGGGAAGCAGTGCTTTCGGCCGTGCATTTTCTGGAAGAGCAGGGCTTTGAAGTTGAGGAGGCAGAGCCGAAACTGGACGGCACTCAGCTGATCAGGGACTATTATCTCGTCAATGACGTCGAATCAGCCGTAATGTTTTCAAACATTGAAAACGCACTTGACCGCAGGCTTGAAATTGACGACATGGAACTCATCAGCTGGTGCATCTGTCAGGCCGGCATGGACGTCAAGGCAACGGACTACAGCCGCATGCTCGCAAACTGGGATCGGGCAGCCTTCATCATGGACTGTTTTCTTGAGAAATACAGTTTCTTCCTGACCCCGACAACGGCTCAGACGGCACCTGAAGTTTCACATCAGTTCATCGATGAATCAATGCGGGCAAGAATGCGCCGAATCTCCGAGCTTTCTTCACGTGAACGGACCGACTTGGTTTATGAATTCTTCATGCCGAGCCTTGCAGCAACCCCGTTCACTCAGCAGGCAAATCTCATGGGCAACCCGGCCATCAGCCTGCCGGTGCACGTTGCTTCAAACGGACTGCCGCTTGGCATCCAATTCGTTGCCAAAAAAGGCCGGGAAGACCTGTTATTGAAAATGGGCAGGCTGTTTGAGCAAAACGATAAATTCAAAATAATCTGAAAAAAAGGATGTTTCACGTGAAACATCCTTTTTCAGCTCAACTTAATCAAAGCCCCGAGCGTCACCAGCAGCCCCAATGAAAACAAGCTTACTTTTACGGCAATAACCGAAACATTTTCAAAAATCTCCTGATTTCCTTCAAGTATGGCCGAGAGAAACTCCCTCCTGATGCCGATTGAAAGGCACATTGAAACAATACCTGAAATAATTACCGCAAGCCACATTGGCCTCCCCCCAAGCTCTCAATTTAATCTTTTTCTAATCATATCATCATTTCAGGGCTTTTACTACCAAAAAGGCCGGAAAACACTTTCCGACCCTCGAAATTATTTTACTTATACACGCTTCCTTTTGACTTCTCCCAGTCCGAAGACCGAAAGCAGAACTGCCAGAAATCCCAATCCTGCAGCGGATGCGTCTTCTTCATCGCCTAAGGCAGGATATGCTTTCTTGTCACCGCCTTGTTTACCACTGCCTTGTTTATCATTGTTCTGCAGAATCTGCTGTTGTGCTGCAACCTGTTCTTCAAGCTTCGATGCGCTCAGCCTGCGTTCGGCGTCAGCTGCTGTCTTTCTTGCATTTGAAAGCAATTTCCCGGCATTTTCCAGTTCCTGCAGGCTTGCGTTATATTTTTTGAGTGCTTCTTCATAGGCCTGCTGCTTGTCTGCTGCTTCCTGCCTGGCGTTTTCCAGGTTCTTTCCTGCATCTTCCAAAAGCCTGCCGGCATTTTCCAAAGTCTTGAGCTTGTCTTGAGCCTTTTCCAACGCCTGCTGCTTTTCTGCCAGAACTTTGTTGGCAAAATCAAGATTGTCCCTGGCCTGTTCGAGATTTTCTTCAGCCTGCCTGAGACCGGCCTTTTTTTCTTCAAGAATTGCCGTTTTCTGATCAAGCTTTTGCCTTGCCTCTTCAAGCGCCCTGCTCATTTCATCAACCTTGCCTGCCGCAGCCTTCTTCAATGCGTCAAAATTTGCAAGCTCGTAGGCAATCTTTTGCAATTCCGCTTCGGACTGCTCGATTTCTTCCTTGATCTCAGCCAGACTGGCGGTTGCCTGCTCAACCTTCTGACCGGCCGCTTCAACATTTGCTGTTGCCTGTTTCAAGTTTTCAGCCGTCAGTTTCTGAGCCGTCCCGGCTGCCGTCAGTTCGACCTGTGCTTTTGTCAATGCCGTCTTCTTCGCTCCCGCTTCCTGTTTGGTTTTTGCCAGATCCAGTTCTGCAGCCTCTTTTGCGTTTTTAGCAGCTTCAACCTTCTGTTCCTGCTTTCTTCGAACTTCAGTCAAATTATCAAGTTCGTTTTTCAGCTCTGTATTTTTCGCCTTTGAAGCGTCTAGTTTCCTGACGCTTTCATCGAGACTGCTCTGTGCCGTCTTGAATGAGGCGTCCGTTGCCGTCTGCCCGGCAACAGCATTTGAATACTCCGTCTGTGCCGCATTGTTTTCAGTTTGTGCACTGCTCAATCTGGCCGCCGCCGCATCAAGTTCACTTTTGGCCTGATCTGCCTTGGCCTTTGCTCTTGCCAGATCCTGCAGAGCCTCGCTTAGAGCCGTATTCGACGCTTGAACCGATACCGTTTCAAGTCCCTTGATCGGTGTCACGTCAGGAGTCAGTCCGTCGTTGTACCCAGTATGGATGAAGAAATGCGATGCCCCCATCGAATCGATTCCGAGGCCGACGCAGCGTTTGGTCTCATCAATGAAATTATACAGATGTCCCCAGGCGCTGCCGGCATCACCGAACATCATCCCCATAATATCGCCGTAAATGTTTCCCTTGAGCATGTCCATCGTAAAATATCCATACTCCGGCAGATTCTTGTAGATGTTGATTACGTTGACGTTCTTGCCGTCCTGGTAAAACGAAAGGCCAGAGCCCCAGTTTTCGCCGTAGTCATCCATCCAGTACTTGTAGGCCGCCCTGGTGATCGCATCGACATAGTGTCCCTTGCCGTCCCAAATGCTCCAGTTCTCATCAGAATAACTCTGCGCAATGTCTGCGGCCGCATTCATGTCAACGCGCATTGAGATCATGTCGGTCTTGATTCCCCACTGTCTTCTTGCATCGTTGATCAGGTTCAGCGCATAAATCATCAGTTCATCATAGTCATCTTGAGTAATGTCTTGAAGGCTGCTGAATTTTTTTGAAGAATCGTTTACGATCTTGTACTCGATTCTTCCGTCAGAATAGTAGTAAAGCTGATAATTGTTCGTGTAAGGATTCGGATTGTCCTTGTCAAACTGCGTGTAGAACTTGTTTTGGAATTCTGCAAGCTCCTTTTGATAAGCGACCTTTTCAGCTGCGCTCATCTTTTTGAGTTCGTCTTCCGTTTTCCAGCCGTTGACCGCCTTCTTCCAGTCGGCAACGTTGATCTTAAGCGTCCCCTTCATCAGCGAATCAAGCTTGTTCTGCGCTTTTTCCTGCTCCCTGGCGGCATCATCATAAGCTTTCTTCTTAGCTGCGTATTCCGCCTGGATCTTTTCAAGTGCGGCCTTGGCAGCATCAGCTTTTTGCTTTGCTTCCCTGACCTTTGAATCTGCCAGGTCTTTTTCGGAAACGAGCGCCTTATACTCCGAGAGCACTGCATCATAAGCCTTTTGTGCATTTTCAAGCTCGGCTTTGGCTTTGACGAGTTCCTTGTTCAGATTGTCCGTCGTCAACCCTTCAAGCCTTGCCAAGGCATCCTTATATGCCTGTGAGGACGAATCAGCTTTTGACTGGGCATTCTGCTGTTTTTTACCGGCAGCATCAAAATCTTTTCCGGCCGCATCATATTTCTGCTGAGCATCGTTTAACCTGTCTTGAGCAGCCGCATCTTCGGAAACAGCCGCATCCCTTTGGTCATCAGCATCCTTTTTTGCCTGATTTGCCTTGTCCAGTGCCGTTTCTGCCTTGGTCAGTTCATCTTTTCTCGACGAAATTCCTGCATTCAGCTCATCTTTTCTAGCGTTCAGCCGGTCTTTGTCCAGGGCTTCGTTCTCTCTTTGAGCCTGATCTTTATTCGCCTGTGCCCGGTCAGCTTCTGCCTGAGCCTTGTCCTTGTCTGCTTTTGCCTGATCATGCTCCTTTTGTGCCTGATCTTTTTCATTTTCCCTGTCAGCTTGATCTTTTTGGGCTGAATCTGCCTTCGACTGCGCATCATCCAGCTCCTTTGAAGCATTGTCAACGTCGCCTCTGGCTGCAGAAATCTGGTCTGATGATGCTTCGTTCCGTTTCTGCTGATCATACTTTTCCTGAGCATCCTTTACAGCCGCAGCCGCCTGGTTCTTTTCTGATTCGGCCTTGTCCAAATCAGCCTTGTCAGCATCATTTTCAGCCTGTTTTTCATTGAAGTCCTGCTGTGCAGAGTTCAATTTCTCGTTTGCCTTCATGGTTTCTGATTCAGCCTGACCTGACGTTTTGACGTCATTTTTGGCAATCGTTTCGTTCTTTGCGTTTGTTTCAATCGTGTCAGCATTTGCGACCGAGCCGACTGCTCCTGTTCCGATAACCACTGCTGCCAGTGCAGCAGCGGATGCAGTTGTTTTCTTCATGGCTACATCCCTCCTCTTATCGTTAAATCGGTCCATTTCTGACATCGCTAAACAAGCCGAAAAATATCTTCTTGAAAAATTCAATCCAAATGCATATTCAACTTGCGCTGAAAAATTCCCGGTTTCGTTTGGTCTGTTGAAATGCCGGACAAAGGCGGCCGATGAGCGACTGAATCTGTGCGGTATTCTTTCAATTCTGAGGCATGAAAGCCTGATTTTTTTACAAAATGCAGTGCTGCACATGCCTGCTCAATCAGGCAAGGTGTGGCGCCGAGCGCTCATGAACCCGTACACAAGCATGAGGACGACCGAAGGCGAGTGAAACTCGTCCAGGGAGTCACTGCTTGTGATAGGGTGAATGCGAGGCAGAACCCGATTAGGCAAGGTGTGAGAAGCAGCGGTTATGAGCCGTAAGCTAAGCTTCTGTCTGACGCAGGCGAGCTTGCCTCGTCCAGGAAGACAGTGCTTAGCTCCAGGCGAATGCTGCTTCGAACCCAATTCAGGCAAGGTGTGAAGCCGAACGCTCAGCCCCCGCGTATCCAAGGTGCACTTGCGACGGGTAAGCTCGTCTTGCCCGAGCAAGGGTGCTTGGGACAAGGGGGTTGTGAGGCAGAACCCGATTAGGCAAGGTGTGAAGACCAGCCGCTTAACAAGGCGGTAGATAAGGAGGGGTGCGA
>NZ_DAIUCE010000005.1:0-18824 GCF_036846325.1 Ligilactobacillus sp.
TAATTACTTAAGAAAACGGATTAAATTTACTTACTAGAATTCGTATAAATACGGGGCATCCAAAACAGGATCTTGAGACGTCAAGATTTTCGGTCCTTCCTTTGTGATTGCAATCGTGTGCTCGTACTGACATGACAGGCTTCCATCGGCAGTTCTCGCAGTCCAGCCGTTCGGATCGTCCATTTCCGCTTCCCATCCGCCCATGTTGATCATGGGTTCAATCGTAATCGTCATGCCTTCGCGCAAACGAACTCCCTTGCCTGCTTCGCCGTAGTGAGGTACGTTCGGACTTTCATGCATCGTCGGTCCGATTCCGTGTCCGATAAATTCGCGCACGTCACCATAGCCGTTTACGTCTTCGGTATAATGCTGAATCGCCGCTCCGATATCTCCGATGCGATTTCCGACTTGTGCCTGTTCAATACCCAAATACAGAGCCTTTTTAGTTACTTCCATCAATCGATCGATTTCCGGCGTTGATTTGCCGACAACATAGCTCCAGCAGGAATCGCTCATTGCGCCGTGATAGTTGACGACCGTGTCAACCTTGATCAGATCTCCGTCACGCAGGATCAGATTCTTCCGTGGAAAGCCATGGCAGATTTCATCGTTGACGCTGACGCACGTTGCGTATTTATAACCCTCAAATCCGATTTGTTCCGCAATTGCACCATGTTCCTTGAAATACTTGCGCGCAAATTTTTCAATTTCCCAACTTGAAATTCCCGGCTTGATAATCTCGCGAAGTCCGATATGCATCCCGGCCAGAATAGCGCCGGACTTGGCCATTTCCTCTATTTCGCGCGGTGATTTTAACGTGATCATTATAATTTGCCTCCAAAAATTTTCTTAACTATTACATTATAACGCATCAAGTCATTTCATAACGATTATTTTGCAATTTAATGCCTTCAGCGGTTTTTCAATAATATTGCCATTCGGTTCCTGTTTTTTGATATAATAGGCTTGTCACTTCAAATGAAAGAGGGTTTTTACATGGCAACAGCAAAAGTTGTTTTTGCGACGATCACCGGCAATAATGAAGACGTTGCCGACATCGTTGCCCAAGAACTTGAAAGAAAAGGCGTTGAAGTTTCCGTTGAAGAAATTTCCCAGGCAGATCCCGAAGACTTCGCTGACGTCGACATCTGCGTCGTTTGTCCGTACACTTATGACGAAGGAGCACTTCCTGATGAAGGTCTTGATTTCTATGATGACCTTGAAGATGTTGACCTGACCGGCAAGATCTACGGCGTTGCCGGCTCCGGCGACACTTTCTACGGCGAATACTTCGGACTTGCAATTGACGAATTCGGCAAAAAGCTTGCCGCATCAGGCGCCGTTAAAGGTGCTGAAAACGTCAAGATCAATCTCGCTCCAGACAGCGATGAAGACGTCCAAAAGCTTGATGCCTTTGCTGATGCATTGGTTGAAGCATACAACAACAAATAGAATGCATGAAAAAACTCCCCGATCAAAGAATCAGGGAGTTTTTTTCATCTTCTTTTCCTGAAGCGAAGATAATCGAACAAGGCTAATGCCAAGACGAAAATCAGCGAAAGCTTCGTGATCAAAAGCCCCGTCTTGAGGCCCGGTACTCTGTATTTAAAAACGATGTCCGATTTTCCTGAAGAAAGTCTGAGACCGACGAAAGCATGATTCGTTTTGATGACTTTTGCCTTGTGTCCATTAACGGTTGCACTCCAGCCTTTCGAATATGGAATCGAACTTGCAAGAATTCCTTCCTTGTTCGTTCTAATCGAGCCTGAAAGCCTGTTTGGCGAAAATTTAACGTTCTGTAAAGCATGGCGCTGCAATTTTCTGACCTGAGATGCGTAATCTTCAGAAATAGGAGTTGCGGTCACTTTCAAGTCAAAACTGTACCTGCCGAGTTTCGTCGGTGAAAGCGCCAGGGAATCAGGCAGCTGCTTTTGAAAATATCCCAGATTAAGCGTACCGTTCGTAACTTTTTTGAAAAACGACAGTGCACTCTGGTCAGGCTGAGAGATTTTTTCCGTTCCGTATGGTCCGTCGACTTTCAACGTATAACTGATGTCAGGAGATCCCTGCAGTACATGGTAGCGAAGATAGCGATAATAGTTCAGACTCTTGTTCTGGGCCAGAATTCCCTGAGCTGGATCGTTATCCTTTGCACGCTGCTCGATTGACACCTGTTTCTTAAGCGAATACGGAACATAATTGATATTGTTGATCTCAACATGCAGCTCGCAGTTTTGATATTCCTCGGGATTCTGCAAAACGATTCGATATGTTTCGTTTTTGTCCCTTTTTTCAAAATCCAGAGAAGAAACCACGTTGCCACGACTCGAAACAAGCGTATACGGAACATCAAGGGATTCTTCCGAAACATCGGCATGACTCAGACCTGAAGCATTTTTCTCCGATACGCAGACACCATCGGCAAGCGCCCTTTCCTTTGCGGAAACGCTGAGGTTTTCGGTGTCCTTCCGCGTCAGAACCTTGTCTTGAAAATAAACAAGCGGGAATGCATATTCGTTTCTATAACGCAGCGTCTGCGAATCAAGACTTGAATTCCCGTTTGGATCTGTGATTCTCCTGGTCGTCTTGTCCAGTACGAATCCGGCAGGAATCTTATCGGCGTTAGGCTGGTTGATTCTGACAAAGAGATAGCGCACGCCAAGGAAATCATTTAAAATTGTCCGGTCAGAAACCTGTCCTAGCGGAATATTCGATTCATATTGCGTATTCTGCATCAGCGTTGAAAAGTTACCCAAATTCTTATTTTGTAACGAATAATATGAATTCAGTGAATAAAGCCGATCATTTAAAGCGTTGTACATATGATAGTCAGAACCGAAGAAATAATTCTGGCTGAGCGTCGACACGCGGTAAAAATCATTTTTTTCGTCAAGATCCTGTTCAAGGCCGGCATAGCGGTTTTCGCTCAAACGCTCATAGGCCCCGCTGTCGAGCATTTCATTCGAATACCCCCCGTTGAACGGTGCTTCAAAGTAGACTGCATTCAGGCAGACGTTTCCCAGAGACACAAGAAGAATCACCAATGAGCCGGATCTGATATCAGCCGTATTGATCACGTAAATCACGGCCCAGAAAACTGCGAGAAAAATAATCGGGATGAAAATCCGCTCGTTGTTTTGAAAATAATAAGTCAATATAATAACGGCAAGATATGCGACAAGCGCAATCGTAAACAGCTTCAGCATCTTTTTTGACAATTGCGTGATATTCTGGACCAAAATCGCACTGGACAATCCGACCGGCAGGCAAAGCATCAGAGTCCAGCGATTCGATGGAGACATCATTCCGTTGAAAAACGCACCGCATGCAGGAATTAACAGCATCACGAAGGAAATTCCAAAAAGCGTCGCAAGTACCGGATATCTTCTTCTCCTGGCCAGAATATAAATAATTGCAAAAAAGGCCAGACTGCAAAAACCGAGTGCGCTCCAAAAATAAAAATCACGATTGCCGCCGTTGATCAGCTGCGACGGCAATGCCAGATAATAATAAAGCGGATAAACTTTTAATCCGTTAGCAAATTCGCTTGCTGAACGCGTTGAGTTCATTACAGCATGGATTTCGGGAATCAGCATGAACGCCGAAGTCAGCAGCGCAAGCACCGTTGCACTTGCCAGCTTGCATAACTTCTCAAGGATTCTTCCTGATTTTCGATAGCTGATACCCCAGCGCAAAGCCAGATAAACGATTGCTCCAAGTCCCATGACGTATGCAAAATAAAAATTGCTGATCAGCATCCACGAAAAGACCAGATAAAGCGGCCAGAAGGAACCACCCTGCAATACCTTTTCAAGTGCCGTGATTATCAGCGGAAAGATGATGAACGGCAACGTGAAAAACGGCTGTGCAACGTTTGAATAAAGTAAATATGCATTAAACAGATAAACCAGACTTCCGCAAAGAATCGCATGTTCCCTTAAGTCATTGAAATGCGATGCAAAGAAGACAAATGACAGACCCGCGCAGTACAGACGCAGAATGATCAGAAACTGATATGCAAGGACCATTTTTCCTGCAGGAAACAGCAGCGTCAAATAAGCAAAGACATCGCCTATCAGGTAATACGAATATACCGAAAACGTGTCAGTTCCAAGTCCCATATGCCACGACCATTGCTCAAGCGGCTTGGTTGGATCAGCCAGAAAATCCTTCAGTATCTGCCGATACTGCTGCATGAGCGGCAAATGCTGATTGGCACCGTCAAGATGCCAAATCAGCTCATGACCGGTCAAAAAATAAGTTCCATATACAAAAGCGGCGCAAATCAAAAAGATTAGGGTGAAGCTCAGATATAATCTGCGTCGCTGCTTTTTTTCGAATGTGAACTGCACAAAAAAACCTCCCTTAATCTCGCTTATAATTGTACCCTATATCAAGGAAGATAAGCAAAAATTTAAGGGAGGTTTAAGAATTTTATCGCTGAACATCAAGTATGAAATAGCGTAAAGATTTAAAGTCCGTGACACCTGTACCCTACATGAAATCCCTTGGCCTGACATCCGTCTGTTTAAAATAATAGGCGATTGCATCAAGAATCCGTTCACAGGCATGACCGTCGCCATAAGGATTCCTGGCATTTGCCATTCGCTGGTATTCTGCTTCATCATCAAGCAGGCGAATCATCTCTTTTTTGACGTTTTCTCCATTTGTCCCGACAAGCTTGAGAGTTCCGGCCGAAACTCCTTCAGGTCGTTCCGTCGTATCGCGCAAAACCAGAACCGGTTTTTTCAATGCGGGCGCTTCTTCCTGAACTCCGCCCGAATCGGACATGATGAAACTGCTTTTTGCCTGCAGATTGTGGAAATCAACCACGTCAAGCGGATTAATCAGATGAACGTCCCTTACGTCATCAAAGACCTCATGGGCAGTTTCCTGGACCCTTGGGCTCAGATGAACCGGATAAACGACCTGCACGTCGTTTCTTTCCAAAACGACTTCTCTGATTGCCTCAAACGTTTCCTTCATCTTGCTGCCCTGATTTTCACGACGATGCATCGTCAGGAGAACCATTTTCTTCCGCGGATCAAGTTCGCTGAAAATTTCATGATGATAGTCATCCTTGATTGTTTCGCGCATGGCATCGATCGCAGTATTTCCCGTTACGTAAATTTGTTCGGCTGGATGATTCTGTCTAAGCAGATTTTTCCTTGACAATTCCGTCGGTGCAAAGTAAATGTCGCATAAATCATCCGTCATCTGTCTGTTCATTTCTTCCGGAAACGGTGAATATTTGTTCCAGGTTCGAAGTCCTGCTTCAACGTGTCCCAGGGTTTTTCGATTGTAGAAACCGGCCAGAGCCGCTGCAAAAGTCGTCGTCGTATCTCCGTGAACCAGAATGATGTCAGGATCTGCTTTCTTTATGACGTCATCGATTTTCGTCATCACATCCGCTGTAATTTCCTGCAGAGTCTGCCCCTTATGCATCAGATTCAAATCATAGTCAGGTTTGATTTTGAAAATTTCAAGCGCAGAATCAAGCATTTCCCGATGCTGTGCCGTAACCGCCGTGATTGCTTCAAAACGCTCGTCTGCTTTAAGAGCCAGGACAAGCGGAGCCATCTTGATTGCCTCCGGACGCGTCCCGAAAACAGTCATTACCTTAATCTTCATTTCAATTCCTCCGATAGTCTGTTAGGTTAATTATAACAAAATTCGCCAATTGTTACTCTGTATTTTCAAAAAGAAGACGTTTCATGGTAAAATTACTGTAATTCAAAATTCAGGGGAGGAACACAAATGATTGAAAATTTCTCAGAAAAGCTCAGAAAATATGCCGAATTAATCGTCAAGGTCGGCGTCAATGTTCAAAAAGGCCAGCCGGTCGTTCTTTATATTTCAGTTACTCAACAGGAACTTGCTCATTTGATTGTCGAAGAAGCCTATAAGGCCGGTGCATCGGAAGTCATGATCGAATGGAATGACACTTTCTCAGAACGGGCATTCCTTAAGTTCGCTTCGGAAGAAAGGCTTGAAAACGTACCGGAATACATCGTCAGAAAAGGCGACTACATCGCAGAGAAAAGGGCAGCGCGCATTTCTGTCATGTCGGCCGATCCCGGTGCATACGCAGGAATCGATCAAAAGCGCATCGCCAAAAAACAGGCCGCTATGGGCAAGGCGTTGAGGCAAGTCAGAAAAGCAACGCAAAACAATGATCTGAGCTGGACGGTCGTTTCTGCTGCCGATCAGGCATGGGCAGAAAAAGTCTTCCCTGAAAAGAAGGGACAGGAGGCAATCGATGCCTTGTGGGAGGAAATCTTCAAGACGACCCGTATCGACAAGGACGATCCCGTCAAGGCATGGCACGAACATGATCAAAAACTCCATGAAAAATCAGACTGGCTGAACGAACAACAGTTTTCAGCCCTGCACTATGTTTCTCCCGTAACGGACATCACGATCGGTCTTCCGGAAAACCACGTCTGGGAAGGCGCCGGAAGCTTTACACCGGAAGGAATCGAGTTCATGGCCAACATGCCGACTGAAGAAGTCTTCACTGCCCCTGACCGTCGTCGAATCAACGGCTACGTGACGTCAACCAAACCGCTTTCCTACGCAGGCAACATTCTCGAAAATATGAAATTCACGTTTAAAGACGGAAAAGTGGTTGAAGCGACGGCAGAAAAAGGACAGGAAGTTCTGAACCACCTTCTGGAAACCGATGACGGAGCCAAATCGCTCGGAGAAGTTTCCCTTGTACCTGATCCTTCACCAATTTCGCAGTCAGGCATCATCTTCTTCAACACGCTTTTTGACGAAAATGCCTCTGATCACCTTGCTCTTGGCGCCTCTTATCCGTTCAACGTCGCCGGAGGAACCAAGATGTCAGATGAGGAACTTCTTGATTGCGGCATGAACGTCAGCCAGACACACGTTGACTTCATGGTCGGATCAGCCGACATGGATATCGACGGCATCAAAAAGGACGGGACCATCGTTCCGGTCTTCAGAAACGGAGACTGGGCGTAGAATTTTACCTGAAAATGTCCGTTTTTCTCCTGACTCAGGAACAATACAGTCGACTTGCGACTTATCATGCCCATTTTGACTCATGAAAGAAAAATGTAATTTTTAATCAATGGGAATTTAATTCCCGCATACAAAAACCCGGATTAGATTTGCAATTAACAAATCATCCGGGTTTTCAATTTGAGGCACAGCTTTTTCCGGCCTCGTTTACATATCCTGATCTTTTCCGATAATTCTGACTTCCGTTTCCAGTCTTACGCCGAATTTTTCAAAAACGACATCCTGTACATGCTTAATGACGTTTTGATAGTCAGTTGCCGTAGCGTTGCCGACGTTGACAATAAAACCTGCATGTTTCTTCGAGACTTGAGCTCCACCGATCGTAAATCCCTGAAGGCCTGCATCATGCACCAGCTTGCCCGTATAATGCCCGACGGGACGCTTAAAGACGCTCCCGCAGGAAGGATATTCAAGCGGTTGCTTGGAAGCACGAAGAAAACTCAATTCCTCCATGCGAGCATGAATTTTTTCCTTGTCGCCAGGTTTAAGCAAAAACGTTGCTTCAAGCACAATGTCGTCTTCGTCCTGCAGCCGGCTGTGACGATAGCCGAAATCAAGCTCTGCATTTTCATAAGTCCTGATTTCACCAGAACGGGTCAGAACAGTCACCGATTCGGCAATATCCTTGATTTCGCCGTCATATGCCCCGGCATTCATGAAAATTGCGCCACCGACGGACCCTGGAATTCCGGATGCAAATTCAAAACCCGTCAGTCCTGCCTCATATGCAGCCTGGGTTGCATCAATCAAGGCAGCACCGGCACTTGCCACCACCTTGTCTCCGTCGATTCTGATGGAATCCATCTTCGTCAGGATCATGACGACGCCGGAGATGCCGCCGTCCTTGACGATCAAATTGCTTGCATTGCCGATAACGGTCAGGTCAAGTCCGTTTTCCTTAGTGAAGAGAACCGTTTTCCCGGCTTCTTCAATGCTTGCCGGGAAAACGGCAAAATCTGCCGGACCGCCAGTCCGCGTATTGGTATACTTGCAAAGCGGCTCGTTGGGCTTAACGATGATTCCCTTCAAATCCTGCATGATTCTTGTTTCAATATTGTCCATTTAAAATGCTTCCTTTTGCTGAATTACACTTGCCATTTTAACATGGATTGCATTGAGAAACCAACCTCAAAGAATTTTGACCATCGAAATTTCGTCACAAAAACTGCCGTCTTTCATCAAATAAGCGTTAGGCATTCGTCCGACCTCAACAAATCCCTGTCGCTCATAAAGATTGATTGCCCGCCTGTTTTCTGACATGACGGTCAGTTCAAGCTGTTTGGCACCGTTTTTTTCAGAAAATGCAGTCATGCCTTTCATCAATGCGGTTCCAAGCCCCAGTCCCCAGAATTTTCTTTTGATTGCAACGGAAACAGTTGCGCGATGACGGCTCTTTTTCCTGTTTCTAAAAACGACCTGTCCCATGCCGATGACTTCTCCGCCTGATTTGGCAACAAGAAACAGGGAATTCTCTGAACGTTCCAAAACTTGCAGAAAACGCCCGATTTCAGCCGGAGAACTTGCCTCGTCCGATTGTTTTGACAGGAATTCGGTTTCTTCGGTCACTATTTTAAAAAATTCGGCAACCTCGTCTGCCTCGCTTGAAAATACAGGTCTGATCGTCACATGCCGCTTGTTTTCTAAAAAAACGTTAACCGTTTCAAAATCAATCATCGCCTGCTCTTTTCGTTTTGATACTGTAAAATAAGCCGCATCAGTTCAATGTTCTCCTTCTTCTTTCCAATCGTGACCCGGAGCCAGTCCCTGCGCAGGCCGCGACGAATCTGATACCCGTTTTTCAAAAGATATTCAGCAAGTTCTTCTGCATCTTCGAACCTGAAGAAGATAAAGTTTGCCTGACTCTTGAAATGAAAAATGCCGTTTTCTTCGAAGAAAACTTCCAATCTCTCACGTTCGCGCGCGTTTTTTCCTGCACACTTTTCAACGAATTCCTGATCGGAAAGTGCCGCCAATGCCGCCGTTTGAGACAATGAATTAAGATTATACGGACATCTGACCGTTTGCAGGACGTTTCCCGGTTCGCCAGACATTACGATGTAGCCGACACGATAGTTGGCCAGACCATAGATTTTTGAAAAAGTTCGCATAACGGCTGCATTTTTGTATTTTGAAAGCAAACCGACTGCCGTTTGATTTCCATCGGCAAATTCAATATAAGCTTCATCTATCAGGACGATGACGTCTTCTGGAACCCTGGCCAGAAAAGCATCGATTTCTTCAGCCGGATTGAGTGCACCGGTCGGGTTGTTAGGATTGCAGATCCAAATCATTTTGGTTTTATCCGTCATTTCTGAAAACATGGCTTCAAAATCCGTCTTGCCGGTTTCTTCACTGCATTTTGCATGCCTGACGACTGCGCCTTCAATCAGAGCATTGAGTTCATATTCGGAAAAAGTCGGATCGGAAACGATGACCTCGTCTCCTTGATCAAGAAACGTCCGTGACAGAATTGCAATGATTTCATCCAGACCGACACCTAAGATCAGCTGGCTTTCCCTGCAGCCGACATGCTTTGCGATTGCCGTTCTCAGTTCCTGTGCATATCCGTCCGGATAACGGTTGCTCTCGGAAAAGTTCCAGTTCCTGACTGCTTCCTCAACCTTTTTCGAAGTTCCGTAAGGATTTTCATTTGCCGAAAGCCGATGAACCTTTTTCAGATTATACTTTCTCCTGACCTCATCAAGCGAAGCTTCCGGGACGTAAGCGCATAGGTTCTTAAGATTTTCACGCATCGAAAAACTCCTTTCCGACTACAAGTCTTTAATTTCCGGACGATCCTTCGTTTTGCTCATCAAACCGACTCTGCTTCCGAGTTCTTCCTTGATTTCGTCAAAGGAAACGCCCTGTTCAACCAGCAAAACCATCAAATGGTATAAAAGATCGGCCGTTTCGTAACGCAGCTCGCTTTTGTCCGGATTCTTGGCTGCAACGATGACTTCAGTCGATTCTTCGCCGACCTTCTTCAATATTTTGTCCAATCCCTTTGTAAATAAATAATCGGTATAAGAACCAGGCTTGGGATTTTTCCTGCGCTCCACGACAGATTGATATAATTCGTCCAAATCTTGCATAATTACTCCTCCATTTCAACTTCATTGAAAAAACACGTCTCATGTCCGGTATGACATGCAGGACCGGCAGGAATCACGTTGACAAGCAGCGTGTCGGAGTCGCAGTCAAGCGTCATCGAAACGACTTCCTGCGTATTTCCGCTTTCTTCGCCCTTATGCCAAAGTCTTTGGCGGGAACGTGACCAGAACCATGTCTGACGCGTTTTTTTCGTCAATGCATAACTTTCCTCATTCATCCAGGCTACCATCAAGACCTTGTTCGTCCTGACATCGCAAACGACGGTTGTCAGCAGCCCGTTTTTGTCAAATACAGGCTTCATCGTCTGATGTTCACCCCGTTTTCTTCAAGATACTTTTTGAGTTCTCCGATTTTAAGTTCGCCGAAGTGAAACAGAGAAGCTGCCAGAGCACCTGTTACGGGCGTTTCTTGGAAAACATCCAGAAAATCTTCCTTTTTGCCGGCGCCTCCCGATGCAATGACCGGAACATGAACTGCTTCGCCGATTTGCTGATAGAGTTCAATGTCAAAGCCCTGTTTCGTCCCGTCGCAGTCCATGCTCGTAACGAGCAATTCTCCGGCACCGAGCTCAACGGCTTTTTTGGCCCATTTCATGGCATCAAGTCCGGTATTTTCAGTTCCGCCCTTTGAATAGACCTGGTACCGTCCTGTCCCGACGTCTTTTTTGACGTCAATCGCACAAACGATGCACTGGCTTCCAAATCGCCTGGCTCCAGCCGTTATCAATTCAGGATCATTGATTGCGGCTGAATTGAGCGAAATTTTGTCGGCACCGTTTTGCAAAAGCTCACGCATTTCCTCTTCAGACTTGATTCCGCCGCCAACGGTCAAAGGCATGAAGACCTGCCTTGAAACCTCTTCAACCGTCTCGGCCATTGTTTTTCTTTGATCAAGTGTTGCCGTAATGTCCAGGAAAACCAGCTCATCAGCTCCCTGAAGTTCATATTCCGCAGCAATTTCAACCGGAGATCCGACTTCAACAAGGTTTTTGAAGTTGATTCCCTTCTTGACCTTGCCGTGATCGACGTCAAGACATGGAATGATTCTCTTAGCGAGCATGACGGTTCACCTCCGAAAGTTCTTCTAACGTCACCCTCCCTGCTGCCAGTGCCTTGCCGACGATGATTTCGCGAATCCCGCAGAAGAGCAGTTTTTTGACGTCCGCCAACCCGCTGATGCCACCGGATGCGGTAATTACGGCATTCGGAAATTCTTTTTTCAGATTACGATAAAGATCAATGTTTGGTCCCGCCAGAGTTCCGTCCTTTGAAGTGTCGGTCACGATAAAATGCCTGGCACCGATCGCCTCCATTTCCTTCATCAGCTCTTCAAGCGTCACTTCGGTTTTTTCAAGCCATCCGTTGACGGCAACCTTGTCGTTCGTTCCGTCGATTCCGATTGCAATTCTTTCTTCGCCGAATTTTTGCAGGGCATCCTTGACAAGTTCAGGATCAGTAACGGCAACGGAACCGAGTATTACCCGGTCAATGCCGATTTCAAGACAGGCAGAAACATCCTCAAGCGTCCTGATGCCGCCGCCAAGCTCAATGTATCCTTCAAAATTCTGACGGATCTTTTTGACCGTTTCCGTATTGACCGGATGCTTGACTTTGGCTCCGTCCAAATCGACAAGATGCAGGGCATTGAGCCCTGCTTCATCAATTGCCTTTGCCTGTTCTTCCGGAACCTGTGCCACCAGCATCTGCTTTGCGTAATCTCCCTGATAAAGCCGCACGCTGTGCCCGTCTTTAAGGTCAATTGCCGGTATAATCATCACTCATCCACCCTTTCCATGAAACGTTCAAGCATCTTCAAACCCATTTTCCCGCTTTTTTCAGGATGAAACTGCATCCCGTAAACATTCTTGAATTCCACGCAAGACGGCACCCTGACACCGTAATCCGTGTACGAAACAACATATTGCTGATCACATTTTGCGTAATACGAATGAACGAAATAAGTATAGCTTCCGTCTAAAACGTCTGAAAAAATGCTTTGTTCATTGTTGACGACATTTTGATTCCACCCCATCTGCGGAACCAGCAGGTCAATATCTTCCGGAAATGCTTCAACTCTTCCCGGAATCAAGTGAAGGCCTTCATGAACGCCGAATTCGTCTGATTCGTCAAATAAAAGCTGCATCCCAAGACAAATACCAATCAACGGCTTGCCTGCTCTGGCTTCTTCATACAAAACCCGGTCCAGCTGTCTTTTTCTCAATTCATCCATGGCACTGCCGAATGCACCTACTCCAGGCAAGACGATGCCGTCAGCCTGTCGAATCACCGTTGGTGAAGAACTTGCAACAACTTCTTCGCCCAAATAACGAAAAGCCTTCAAAACATTGGCAAGGTTGCCTGCACCATAGTCAACTGCAACAATCATCAGATAACCCCCTTTGTCGAGTTCACTCCTTTGATTTCAGGATTGATTTCAACCGCCTGACGCATTGCCCTTGCCCATGCCTTGAACAATGCTTCAATTTTGTGATGAGTATTGCGCCCGTATATCACGTTGGCATGCAGATTCATTTCAGCAGAAAATGCTGCGGCCTGAAAGAAATCCTCGACTGTTTCGGTTTCAAAGCTTCCAAGCCTTTGATTTTCAAGATCCGCATTGAATACAAGGTATGACCGGCCGCTGAGATCTATCGTCACCTGCGCCAGCGTCTCATCCATCGGCACTACTGCATTCCCGTAGCGTTCAATCTGAGCCTTGTCTCCCAATGCCTGTTTAAAGCATTCTCCGATTACGATGCCGGTATCTTCAACGGTATGGTGACAGTCAACGTTCAAATCGCCGGCCGCCTTTACCCTGAGTCCGAAACGCCCATGCTTGGCAAAAAGAGTCAACATGTGATCGAAAAAACCGATGCCGGTGTCGATTTCTGAAGGAAACTGCTCATCAAGATTCAAAAACACCTCAATCGTTGTTTCCTTCGTCGTTCGTTTGATGTTTGCCTTTCTCATCAGAAATCCTCCTTTTCGAAGCGGGTTTCAACAGCTCTCGCATGCGCTTCAAGCCCTTCTTCCCTTGCCAGCGTCGTAATTGCCTCAATATCTGCTTTCAAAGCATCTCTTGAAAACTGGACGAATGAAGTCCGCTTGACGAAATCATAGACGCCGAGCGGAGAAGAGAAGCGGGCAGTCCCGCCGGTCGGCAAAACATGATTTGGTCCGGCAACGTAATCGCCCAAAGGTTCTGAAGCGTATTTGCCCAAGAAGACGGACCCTGCATTCTTTATCAACGGAAGATACTGAGTCGGATTTTCGAGATTGACTTCCAGGTGTTCCGGAGCAACCTCGTTCATCAGATCAAACATTTCCTCCTTATCATCCATGACTGCGACGAAGCCTCTGTCTTCGATTGACCGTCGGGCTATTCTTTCCTTCGGAAGCGTCCTCAACTGGATCTCGACTTCCTTTGAAACGTCGTCTGCCAACTTTTTCGAATCCGTAATCAGCATGGCACGCGCACGCGGATCGTGTTCTGCCTGAGACAGCAGATCCGACGCAATCTGCCGGGCGTTTGCTGAATCATCTGCCAAAATGCCGATTTCAGACGGGCCGGCAACCATATCGATTGCCACCGTGCCAAAGACCTTTTTCTTGGCAACGGCAACAAAAACATTGCCGGGTCCGATAATTTTGTCGACCTTCGGAATCGACTGCGTTCCAAATGCCAGTGCGGCAACTGCCTGAGCACCGCCAATCTGATAAACTTCGTCGACTCCTGCCAATCTGGCCGCTGCCAGAACTGCCTTTGAAATACCATCTTTTTGCGGAGGAGTCACCATGACGACCTTCTTGACACCTGCAATCTTAGCAGGCAGGGCCGACATCAAAATTGTCGAAGGATATGCTGCCCGGCCTCCGGGAACGTATAAACCGACGCTTTCAAGAGGCGTCACCTTCTGTCCGCGCATGATTCCTTTCGTGCTGAGGTCGACAAAGCCCTTTTCGATTTCCAGTTTGTGAAAACTGACGATGTTCTTCTTCGCAAGCTCCATGGCATTTTTCAATTTATCGTCAATCGAATCGTATGCTTCGTTCAAGGCTTCTTTCGGAACCCTGAAATCGTCTGTTTTCACGCCGTCGAATTTTTCGCTGTATTTTCTTAACGCATCGTCCTGATTAATCCGGACTTCTTCCAGAATATCATCGACGGCTTTTTCAATTTCAGGATCACTCGTCTGTTTCGTATATGCTGAAACGATTTCCTTCATTTCATTTAAAGTCCTGTTTTCGTAAATTTTCATTCAAATCCCCCCGCAAACACTTTCCAACGCATCAACCAATTCAAAGATTTCATGTTTTTTCTGCTTAAGCGAAATCGGATTGGCTACGAGCCTGGTTGAAATCGGCCCGAGTTCCGCATAGATTTCCAGATTATTTTCCCTGAGCGTCGTTCCCGTTTCCGTCAAATCCACGATTGCATCTGCTAATCCGACCAATGGCGCCAATTCGACCGACCCTTCAATTCTGACGATCTCAACGTCTTCTCCGATTGATTCGAAATAGCGTTGTGTAATGTTCGGATACTTTGTTCCGATGACCTTGCGCTTTTCTTCCTTCGGATCAAAGTTTGCCGTTGAGGCCAGAATGAAGCGGCATCTGCCGACGTTCAAGTCAAGCAGCTGGTTTTCAGTTCGCCCCTGCTCTTCCAGAATATCGCTGCCGACGATTCCGATGTCGCAGGCTCCGTTAGTCAGATACGTCATAACGTCAGGACCTTTTGCCAGCACGAACTGATACTTGTCGTCAACGCTGACGATCAGCCTGCGTTTCTTGTTCAAAAGGCCGCTGCAATCGACCCCGCTTTCTTCAAGCAGCGGAATAACCTGTCTTTCGGTCCTTCCCTTTGTCAAAGCAATTTTCAGCAACTTCACTCCTCCTTTGTCAGATCAATCAATCCGCCACCGAGTCTTTCGGCCTCTGCTCTTGCCCCTTCCGGCGTATCTGAAAGACTAAGCTGCAGGGAATCGCTGTTCTTCACCAGATCCATTGCCTGCCTGAGCTGTTCTTTCTCAAAATACACTAAAGTCGGCAGTGTCTTCTCCCGTGGCAGCCTGTCATTCAAAAGTCCTGACAGAAACGAAAGCTCGATTCCCATCCCGACTGCCGGTTCCGGTTCTTCCTGAAAGCTCTCAAGCATCCGGTCGTACCTGCCGCCGCTGATGACGTTTCTCGAAGCGTCCGGCAAATAGCCTTTAAAGACGATTCCCGTATAATACGGCTGAGGTCCGGGAGCGCTCAAATCAAGATTTGCCTTGTGTCCTCCCAGAACTTCGCAGGCTTTGGCAATTTCAAAGACTTCATTCAGACTCTGTTCGATCGTTTCAGGAATTTCCAGCTTCCTGAGGCTTGCTTCGACTTCTTCAACGCTCCCGAACAATCTTGGCCACGCTTTGAAGAAAGGGTAGCTTCGATTCAATCTGAACGGTTCGATCAGCTTGAAATAAAGCGGCAGTTTCTTTTCAAATAATGCCTCCTTAATGGCAAGCGCTTCTCCTTCATCAATGCTCAAAACCTTGAGTGCTTCATCAGCCAGTCTGGCATGTCCAAGCTCAAGATTTAACCTTCCGTCAAGAAAAGTCCGGTTAAGTTCGCTTAAAAGTTCCAGGCACTCAAGCTCTGCCTTTTTGGACGCATATCCGACAAGTTCGACTCCCAGCTGATAAGCCTGATCGCACAAGCCTGACAAATCGCGATTTTTACGGTAAAGATCCCCGATGTAAAAAAACTTAGCCGGCAGCTTGACGTTTTGGGTCGATAAAAACCGTGCAACAGGCAAAGTCATATCAGGCCTGATTACAAGTTCCCTGCTGTCTCTTGCGCCCAGCCGATACATCTTCTGATTGGGCATTCGGTAATCTTCAAAAAGCTCAAAATACTCGAGCAGTGGTGTTTTGATCTGCGAAAATCCGCGCTCGTGCAATCTTTTGATCATCCAGAAGGACACTTTGTTTTCAATTGACAATTGTTCGTCCAGCTCATCGCCTAACCCCGGCGGCAAACGAAATTTTTTCACTCGGATCCCTTCCCTTCTTTTTTGGTAAAAAAAAACCGACATCCTGAAAAGGACATCGGAGGACGTTTTATCGTGGTTCCACCCCGTTTCATCCGCATCTCGCAATACGGACCTCATGTTGAACAAGTCAACAGCGATAACGGAACTAACCGGATAAAACTACTACAGTTCAATATTAATGGTTCATTTCATCAGTTCGCAGGCGTGTATGCTGTCACGAGCGGTCCTTTCCCAGCCCCCAAGACTCTCTTAGCACTCTTACTGACAGTTTCTCCCGGTCATTACAATTAATTAAAATTCAATTAGGAATTAATTTACCATTAATAATAAACATTTATGTTTCAAAAGTCAAGAAAAATTCCAAAAATTATTGAGCCAGACTCGAAAAAAGATGATATCCCTGACCAACGGCATCGACTCCGTGCGCATCCGATCCGTAGACCAGCGGAATCTGCATCCTTCTGGCCAGAGAAAGCACCTGAATTCCCGGATAAAACTCATTGCAATACGGCTTGTACATTCCGGCAAGATTAAAGTCAAGCTGCCTTTCCGTCTGCTTTATTTCCTTTAAAATCTCTTCGATAAGAAGCATGTTGCGTTCGTCAAATTTCTCGGGAAATGAAAAATAATCTTGATATTTTTTAATCAAACTCATATGCCCAATTCTCTTTGGAGCATATTCTCCCAGATTGGATTCGATTGAATCTTTGACAAGCATTAAATATCGATGATATATCTCCTGGGGATCATTCAGCCACTCTTTTACGCCGGCTGCCAGATCTTCCGGTGAAAAATCGATGCAATGAAATTTATTTTCCGCATTCCGAATGAAGTGAACGGACAAAATCCCGGTGTCGCAGCGTGGCCCGTATTCATCAAGAAACTTTTTGATTTCATTTTCAAAACCTGGCAGGTAATCCGTTTCAAACCCGACATGCACGTTGATCTTTCCCTTGAATCTTTCCTTTAGCCATTCAGCATGTTCAAAATACTCTTCAATCTGATCAAGGCCAAGCGATGCGGTCTCATACCCTTCCTTCGGTCCTTCGTATACTGCTTCAAAACCAGCCGGAAGCGGCGCATGTTCCGTAATGCAATAGTCCGTAAACCCTAATCCGATTGCCTTTTCAATCATTTTTTCGGTTTTTTCTCCGCTGCCGTGAGCGCACAGCTGCGTATGCGTATGTCCGTCCGTTTTCATTGTCTGCACCTCGCTTTTTTCGATAATTATAGCCATCCGAGTGCCTGCCGTCAACAAATCTGTTATAATGAACACATCAAAAGCAAGGGACTGAAATCAATGAATTTCATTTCATGGAACGTCAACGGTCTGAGAGCCGTGGTCAAAAAGAACTTTAGTGAAGTCTTCGAAGAACTCGATGCCGATTTCTTCTGCATCCAGGAAACCAAATTGCAGGAAGGACAGATCGAACTGGATTTGCCAGGATATCACCAATACTGGAATTACGCTGAACGCAAGGGATACTCGGGAACGGCGATCTTTACAAAACACGAGCCTCAATCTGTCAACTACGGAATCCAGGACAATGAGTTTGATCATGAAGGCCGGGTCATTACTCTTGAGTATGCGGGCTTTTATCTTGTCTGCTGCTATTCCCCCAATTCCCAGCCAAAGCTCAGGCGCATCGACTTTCGGATGGGATTTGAAGATGCCTTTTTGAGCTATCTCAATACCTTAAAAGAGAGGAAGCCAGTCATCATGTGTGGTGATCTGAACGTTGCGCATGAGGAAATCGACTTGAAGAACCCCAGGACAAATCACAAGAACGCCGGCTTTTCAGATAAAGAACGTGCCTGCATGACGCGACTTTTAGAAAACGGATATCTTGATACATTCCGGTTCTTCCATCCTGATGAAGCGGGCGTCTACTCATGGTGGAGCTATCGTTTCAATGCCAGAAAAAACAATGCCGGGTGGCGCATCGATTATTTCATCGTTTCAGAATCGCTGAAGGATTCGCTGCAAAATGCAGAGATTCTGACGGACATCATGGGCTCGGATCATTGTCCCGTCCTGCTTGAAACGGATGATTTGAAAATTTAAAAGGAGAAAAATATGAACTTTGTTGCCTTTGACTTTGAAACAGCAAATGCCAAACGAAACAGTGCCTGTTCCCTGGCATTGACCGTTGTTCAAAACAATCAGATCGTTGATGAGCTTTACTCGCTCATAAACCCTAAAACCGACTTTGATTATCGAAACATTGCCATTCATGGAATCAAACCTCAAATGGTTGTCGATTCTCCGGATTTTTCTGAACTATGGCCTCATATTGAGAACTTTTTTACGACTGAATCGCTTGTCGTCGCCCATAATGCTCCCTTTGACTGCAGCGTGCTCTGCAGGACGCTTGAGTCATACAACATCGAACCTCCGCACTTTAACGTCATCGACACCGTCAAGACAAGCAGGAGCCTGTACGACCTTCCTGACAACAAGCTGGACACCATCTGCGAAAACCTCGACATCAATCTCAAGCACCACCACAATGCCCTGGATGACAGTCAGGCCTGTGCGGAAATACTGCTGAAGCAGCTGGAATGCTTCGGACCGGAAAAAATCAAGCCGTTCACGTACACATACCCCAGACGGTAGAACGAAGAACCATAAG
>NZ_DAIUCE010000005.1:18834-26371 GCF_036846325.1 Ligilactobacillus sp.
AAATCCGACTCCTAATCTGGACAATTCCAAATTCCTGAGTCGGATTGTTTTTTTGAAGCTGGAAATTATCAGTTTTACCCAACCTCCCTTAATTTTAGACAGAAATTCCTTCTCTGCGCCTGCTTTCTCACGACCTTCACACAGTCACGAAAAGAGTTACGGAAAGAACAATCATTGACAATATCATCATTGCGCTGCTTTCTCTTACTTCACCCATCAGAGGCAGTTCATCATGATGAACCGTCTCTGATGAAGCAACCTTCCCAGAGTGCCTTCCTGCTGACGATGAATGCTTACCTGTCGTCTGCTTCACTGAGTCACTCGCACTGACACTGCCTTCAACCTCTTCCTTGTCGACAACGAACTTCTTGTAGCCGTCATCTCTTGGAAGGAATCCGCCTGTTTCCTGCTGCAAGGATGAAAGATCCACCTCATCGGCATGAACATGACCTTCGGAAACGAATCCTGATGACAACAGCGCAAATAGCGCTGCAAGAAAAATAACGGCTGCCTTTAATGTCTTTTTACTGAAGTTGTTCATAGTGCAAGTGTACCCCTTCCATCTTACTTTCTTTCTCATGTTCGTCTGAAGGCAACCGCCGGATGACGGTTGCAGCACTCAAACTTTCAACTCTTGCATTATAGCAACGCAAAAGGGACAAATTTGGGACAGATCACTATATTTTCACATTTTTATTTATATATTCAAAAATATTACTGCAGTTAACAAAAAAGACAAACAACATTCAAAATGCCGTTTGTCTCTTTCATAATTACCTGCTCATTCGTGCCCAGTCATACTGATTCATGTATTCGCCATTGTATGCCCTGATTCCGTCGGGACGGTCATTCAGGTATGCATAATAGTCACAGCTGACATTATCAGTGTTGATTGAGTACTTGTTCCATGAAGTCACAAGAACATCACCAACTCCAGCCTTCTTGAGAGTCGTCACCAGGTCCTTCTTGACCTTCTGGAAATATGAGCTTGAATTTGCGCTCTGGTCCGTCTTGTCCCAGAGGACCTTCCTGATATCACTCGAGCTGACGATGCCGCCCTTCCTGTCAATCAGGTATGCCAGCATCTCCTTTGTCTTCGTTCGCTCGAACTTAAGCGGCTTTCCGTTGACGAAAACTTCAAAATTGCCGAAGCACTTGACGACGAGCTTGTCCGATGATTCGAAGGACACCGGCGTGCGCAGTTCGTCCAGTTCCTCCCTGATGGCCTTTTCGGTCACGGGCTTCTCGACGTATCCGCTGGCCCTCAGCTTGAATGCCTCGTGCATGTATTCATCGTAACCGGTCACAAAGATGATGTTGATCTTCGGGTACCACTGCTTGAGCTGCTTGGCAACGTCAATCCCCGTCAAAGCACCCATCTCGATGTCAAGAAAGGCAACGTCACACGGGTTTTCCCTTGCATATTCAAGAAGTCTTCTCGGGTTTTCAAATGACGTCACTTCCGCATTGTCACTGACAGCCTCTATCGTCTTCACAAGCTGTTCCAGTGCTATCTTCTCGTCATCTGCTGCTATTATCTTCAATTCAGTTCACCTCTCTTGGAATGGATATTATAACTTTCGTACCGAGGTTCTTACGGCTGCTTATCGATATCGTACCGTGGCACATGCTTTCGACACGTTCTCTGACATTGTCCAGTCCGACTCTTCCCTTTCCCATGTCATTTTCGTCAAATCCGGCTCCATCATCCACGACGGTGATCAGTATCACGTCACCCTTCTCCTTGGTGCTGACGGAGACGGTTCCTCCTCCTTCCTTCTTGCACAGCCCATGCTTGACTGCGTTTTCAACAATCGGCTGCAGGACAAGCGGAGGAACCAGGAAGTTTCTGACTCCAATGTTGTATTTCGCATTCACCCTGTCTCCAAAGCGCTTCTTTTCAATTGAGACATAGCACTTCACGTGGTCGAGTTCCTTTTCAAACGGAATCGGCTCGGTCATGCTCAGGGAATTCAGGTTTCCCCTGAGATACATTGCAAAGTCACCGACGGTTTCCTTGGCCGATGCCGGGTCCGTGTCACAGAGTCCCTGGATGACTGTCAGCGTATTGTAGATGAAGTGCGGCGCAATCTGCGACATCATCATCGAGATTCTCATGTCTGCAGCTTCCTTTTCCTTGCTCGCCAGCTCGTTTCCCTGATCTATCATCGCCAGGACGAACATCAGAATCATGGAAATCGTGATTGCAATGTTTATCAGCGAATATCCATAGTAAAACGCCTGGATGATTGTGGCGACAAGCGGCAGGACGATGTATGAGCACATCGAGACGAATATCTCGCGGCTTATGCTCTTCCTGTGTCTGATCAGAAGAGCAAGATCTATCATCATCCCCAGGAAGGATATCGAAATTACGCAATAGTAGCCTGGATTGCGATGATAGAAGTTATGTCCGTCGATATGATAGCAGAAGTCATTGAACTGCGAGACTACTATTATGACCATTGCCACCAGCGCAATGGCATACCCGGTCTTGACAAGCAGGGCGTCCAGTGTCTTCTTCAGCCGGTCTCCCCCGCGCCAGGCAATGTTGAAGCAGACATATCTGTGAAACAGAAACTGCAATACATAGCTTGAAAAGAAGACAAGACAGTTGCTGAACCTGACGAAGAAATAACCGGTTTGAGTCGGATTGCCTCGAAACAGCCACGCAAGGGCGTCATTGAGCAGAAGCACGGCGCACGTAAACTGCATCTTGAGCATGATGTCCCGCTTCTCCTTTGTAAAGCTGCGGTTCATGAACTGACACAGAAAGGCTATCAGACAGAAAATGAACCCCCATAGAAGAAGCGCTATATGTATTGACTGACGATTGAACACATGCATCCCTCCAGTGAGGATTATTATAACACAGTTACGGTCCGGCAAACCACAGGAAAGCCGAACCGTCTCAGAGACAAAAAGGCCATTGAAAATGATGCCCGGCTGATTCTGATGACCACGAATTAGGTAAAATAATGGCTGCTCAACTGATTTCTTTCAATTCAGGGAACAAAAATCCGGCTCCTGATCTGGATAATTCCAGATTCCGGAGTCGGATTATTTTTTGGAAGCTGGAAACTGTCAGTTTCTTCCAGCCTCCTCACCCATGTCATTCCGTTAATGATTCAAGCAGCTTCTCATAGCGTTTTCCATGCGGTTCAAAGACAAGCGTGCGCCTGTCATCGTCATGTTCATCCTTGATGAAGTGAATGACCAGAAATTCTTCCGGCAGGTCATCCTCAACAAACTGCGACCACTCGACAACGCTTACTCCGTCACCATTGAAATACTCTTCAAGGCCAAGATCGTCGCCGCCCGTTTCCTCAAGCCGGTAAACGTCCATATGATAAAGCGGCAGACGACCTTCGTGATATTCGCGAATCAACGTGAACGTCGGACTCTTGACGTTTTTCCCAATGCCGAGTCCGCGCGCCAGTCCCTTTGTAAACGTCGTCTTTCCGGCTCCAAGATCTCCGTCCAGCAAAATGACGTCGCCGGCCTGAAGGAATTTTGCAAGTTTTTCGGCGATTTTCCGGGTAAGTTCTTCATTTGATACGGAAAACTGCATGATCTTAGTCCTCCAGCGTCTGCGCTGCCGTGATCAGAGCAACCTTATAGACGTCTTCTTCGGAGCATCCGCGCGAAAGATCGGAAACAGGCGCATTCAGACCCTGAAGAATCGGTCCGACCGCTTCGAAATTGCCCAGACGCTGCGCAATCTTGTAGCCGATGTTTCCCGACTGCAGCTCAGGGAAGACAAAAACGTTTGCGTTTCCGGCAACTTTTGAGCCCCTGGCCTTCTTTTCCGCAACGCTCTTGACAAATGCAGCGTCAAATTGAAGTTCGCCGTCGATTTGTTCATCAGGGGCCATTTCCCTGGCAAGCCTGGTTGCTTCCTGAACCTTTGTGACCTCATCAGATTTTGCGGAGCCCATCGTTGAAAAACTGAGCAGTGCAACGCGCGGATCAATGTCGAACAAACGCGCAGACTTTGCACTCTGAACGGCGATTTCTGCCAGTTCTTCCGCATTGGGATTGATGTTAATCGCACAATCGGCAAAATAATAGCGCTCATCACCGCGGCTCATGATGAATGCACCGCTCGTCCGACTGACGCCGGGCTTCGTCTTGATAATCTGAAGAGCAGGACGGACAGTGTCTCCCGTTGGATGGACGGCACCGGAAACGAGTCCGTCCGCATTTCCCATGTAGACCATCATCGTTCCGAAATAATTAACGTCCTTCAGCATCTTTCGTGCCTGTTCTTCAGTATTTTTGCCCTTGCGCCGCTCGACGAAGGCAGCCACCATCTTTTCAAATTCTTCCGAAGGATACTTGTCAGGATCGATTACCTCGATGCTATCCGGCAAAGCCTGCCCGTTATTTGAATCTTCAATCGTTTCCCTTGATCCGAGAATGACCGGCCTGATCATGCCGTCATTTGCCAGACGAACCGCTGCCTTAACGATGCGTTCGTCATTTCCTTCAGGGAAAACGATCTTGATGTCCTTTTCGGAAATCTTATTCTTCAAACTTTCAAATAAATCCATACTATCTGCACCTCTCTTGATAAATCTTTTGTTTCCTGATCAGAGCTCATCAATCGTTTCAGGAAGCTGCCAGTCAATCGGCTCCTCCCCCATCGCAATCAATGCCTGGTTGGCCTTTGAAAACGGACGCGAACCGAAAAAGCCGCGACTCGCTGACAAAGGACTTGGATGTGCCGACTTCAAGACAATATTCTTCGTCGTATCAATCAGACTGATTTTATCCTGTGCGGCACGTCCCCACAAAATAAAGACAACAGGTCCGGGACGATCTGACAATTTTTCGATTGCGGCATCCGTCAGTCTTTCCCAGCCCTTGCCTTTATGCGAAAAAGCCTGTCCGTTCCTGACCGTTAAGACAGAGTTAAGCATCAGCACGCCCTGCTCGGCCCATTTCTTCAGATAACCGTGACTGACCGGCTTGATTCCAAGATCGCTTTCCAGCTCCTTGTAGATATTGCGCAAAGACGGCGGGATATCCACGCCCGGAAGAACCGAAAAACTCAATCCGTGCGCCTGATTTGGCCCGTGATACGGGTCCTGTCCCAAAATGACCACTTTAACGTCTGAAAACGGGGTCAGTTCAAAAGCCTCAAAGATATGATACATGTCCGGATAAATCGTCTGACTTGAATACTCATTCTTTAAAAAGACATGCAGCTTTGCATAATAATCAGATTCAAACTCCGATTCCAGCACTTCCTGCCATTCGTTATGGATAATTGTCTTCAATTTCAGCCCCTCGCTTTTATTTTATCACAATGTTAAACTATTCACATATGTTTTCGCTTACATTTCAATTTTCATTTTATCCTTGGAAAATTATTGATTTTTATCCGCTCTTAATCGTTTTTCACGCGTTTTCATGTTAAAATTATGATGACAGACAAATAAAGTGAGGTTAATTTCAATGGTTCAAATCATCGCATCTGACATGGACGGAACTTTGTTGAATGACGAAATGGTCATTTCACCGGGCAACGCCGCAGCAATCAAACATGCACAGTCTCTTGGCGTGCACTTTGTCGTTTCTTCGGGTCGCTCCCTTGAAGAAATCAAGCCGTTGATTAAGGCTGCCGGCATTACCTGTCCTATGATCACGCTAAACGGTGCAATCGTCTTGGATGAAAACGCCAGAATGATCAGCGCCGCACCGATTCCCGATACGGTTGCAAGGAAAATTATTGTTTCCCTGCATAAAAAGGGACTCTACTTTGAAGTAATTACTGACAAGGGCGTCTGCTCCGACGACAAGGCCAAGCGAATCGAAAACTTTGCGGAACTTCTTGCAAGCATCAGCCCTGATACTTCCTATAAACTGGCCGTTACGCTTGCATCAGCCCGGATGGAGCTGATGAACATCAATTATGTCGACAATTACATGGATCTCGTCGATGATCCGCATACAATGATTTGCAAAATCGTTGTTTTCAGTCAGGAAGGAATGAAAGTTCTCGGTCCTATCAAAGATGAGCTTTCAAAGGACAAGAATCTTGTCATCACCTCATCCGGTTCCCGCAACATCGAAATCAACCACGTCAATGCTCAAAAGGGCGTGGCGCTTGCTGCATTTGCCGACAGTCTCAACGTTCCAATGGACAATGTGATGGCCATCGGAGACAACAACAATGATGCTTCCATGATCAAGGCCGCCGGCATCAGCTATGCCGTCGGAAACGCAACCGATGAAATCAAGATGCTTGCCGGGCATCTGACGGTCAACAACACCGAAGACGGCGTTGGCAAGGCAATTGAAGAAGTATTGGCAAACAAAGATTAGTCAAGTCTTTCGATAAAAGAATCGAGGTGAGTTTCAAGTGCGCAAACTATATTCGTATCGCAATCGCCTGTCAACTCGCGGAACAACGACGATTACGGATGAAAACGGCTCAAATGTCTATCTTATCAACGGCCGTTGGGGGATGCATGCAGGTGTCATGTCAGTCTACTCTTCATCCGGTTTGCTTGAAGCTGAAATCAAGCAACGCTCACTTGGAATGCTGCCAAAGTTTGATTTATACAAAAAGCGCAGGTATGCCGGCTCAATTCGCCGATATTACGGTGTCAGCCGGGAGATGCTGTTCGTGAAAAAGCTCAACTGGCTGATCATGGGCAACCTTTCGACTTACAATTACCGCGTTTTTCATGGCCGGGAATGCATCATGACCATCAATGAGGTTCAATTGGCAAGCGGAGATTATCTTGAATTCATTATCTCCCATGAAGAAGATGAAGCATTGCTTTTCTGCATCGCTTCAATTCTTGATTACTGGGCCAAAACCGGGACGAAGACGCGCAACCGGCGATTCGGCTGCGGCAGAAACCTTGCATTTGACTAAAGCATTAGAGAGAAAGGAACTTACAATTTGATAATCCGTCAAGCAGAAGAAGACGACGCCCAGCAGATAATGGCACTGTTCCATATTATTTTAAATGAAATGGAGGTGCCTTTGCTGAAACAAGCCGACGACAGAAAACTTTGCAAAGCGTTGGAGCGCTCTTTCGAAACTCCTGAGTGCCGCAAAACGCTTGCACAAATTATTGTCGCAGACGTCAGGGGAAAAGTGGCAGGAATCGCTTTTGGCTATCCCAATGAAAACGAGCACGAAGTTGATTCCCTTCTATGCCGTTTCTTTCCTTCCGTCGGTCTTCAAAAGCGTGACAGCGTGTATGATCAGGATGATTCCGAGCTTCCTGACGAATGGTATCTTGATTCGTTAGTCGTTTCGCCGAAATACAGAGGGCGCGGCATCGGTACGGCCCTGCTCAAGGCATTGCCGAAAGTTGCGCACAAACGAAACAAAGCCAGAATCGGTCTTGACGTCGACGTAAAAAACACCAAGGCTGAACATCTTTATCGTCATCTGGGCTTTAAGGGAAGTTCAACCTGCCTGATCGATGCTCATGAGTATAAGCACTTGCAAATTGCTGTCTGACATCGATCGACTCAGATTAACAGCCGTATGCAGATTTACGACTGTTTTATT
>NZ_DAIUCE010000005.1:26381-41533 GCF_036846325.1 Ligilactobacillus sp.
AATCAACACGGAAATGGTCGACGTTCGCCGATTCCCATGACAAAAAAAGTCTCGCGGTCTTGCGAGACTTTTTTATTTTAACTAATTCAAAATCTTAACCGTTACCGTCCGACGGCCCCATGCCATCGACTGGGCAACCGTTGCGAAGTGCAAGTCGATGACGTTGCCCTTAATTGCCGTACCCGTGTCTCCGGCAACAGAAACTCCGTAACCTGAAACCCAGATAATGCTCCCGAGAGGAATGACGCTTGGGTCAACTGCAACGCAGCTTGGATGCTGCTTGAGGTTGATCCCTGTTGCGGAATAAGTGCCCATTCCATTGGTTTCGGTCGAATAAGCCGTTGCTGACATTGTCAGCGTCTTTGAACCCGAAACGTTACCTGCAGAGGCTGCAGAAGCTGCAGACTCAGAATTGTCAATCGTTTTCGTCGATGTTTGCTGAACCTGCTGTTTTTGGCTTGTCTGTTCCTGCTGCTGTTTTTGCTTTTGAGCTTCTTCTTCAGCTGCCTTCTTCTGTGCCTCTTCCATGGCTTTCGCCTGTTGTTCACGATCCGCCAGCTTATTCATTTCGCTTTGTCCGTCAGCAATTTTCTTCTTTAAATCCGACATCTGCGAATCAAGCACTGCTTTTTGATCATTGACCTGGCGTTCCTGTGAAGCAAGATCCGCCTGGTATCCCTGCAGCTGCTCCTTTGCCTGCGAAATATCTGCAATGCTTTGCTTAACGGCAGCCAGACTGTCATTATACACGCTCTGCAGACGTTGCAGGGCAATCATGCTTCTTAACCACTGCGTCAAGCTTGTCGACTTCTCAAGAATCGAAAGACTCGTATTGGTTCCCTGGCGCTTTTGAAGTTCACAAAGACGTTCCTTGGCATCCTTGACTCGATTCTCTTTTTCCTGCTGCGCCTGTTGCAGCTTTGTCTGCGTCTGTGCAATCCGTTGCTCAGTTTCCTTCTTCTTTCCTTCCAAATCTGAAAGCTTTTGATAAACTTGGTTGATTTCATCCATTTTTCCAGACAATTCGTTTGAATTTTGGTCGAGCTGTTTCCTGACCGATTCTTGTTTTGCTTGAATGTCAGCGACCGAATCGCATAATCCGACAACTGCTGCTGCCTGAAGATTGAACAAAATGGAAATCAAAACCAGCAATACTGCTTTTTTTATTTTCATCTATATAACAGCCCCTTTACTTTAATCAAGTATAACGTGTATTCTGATGAATGATGTGACACTTTAATTACAATGAGATTGCTAAATGCAGTAATGTTACACAAGTGTAACAAAAAACTTAAGATGTCACCTTTTATCACTTGATTCGACGCTGATGACCGTATAAAAAATACGCATAGCGTTGAATTTCTATGCGTACGAAAAATTATTTGAAATTCTTGAGCGTTCGCTGAATCTCACGTTCCTGATCACGGCGCTTGATTGTTTCACGCTTGTCATACTCATGTTTGCCGGTTGCCACGCCGATCAGAACCTTGGCAAAGCCATTTTTGAGATAGACTTTGAGCGGAACGAGCGTCACGCCCTTTGCACTGGTTTTCTGTCCGAGTTGAACAATCTGCTTTTTATGAAGCAACAGTTTGCGTCTGCGCAAAGGATCGTGATTAAACCGATTGCCTGCGGTATACTCCGAAATATGCACGTTTTCAAGCCAGGCCTCGCCGTTTTTGATTTGAGCGAACCCGTCCTTCAGGGTCACGCGACCTTCGCGAACGGATTTGATTTCGGTTCCCGTCAACACGATTCCCGCTTCAACGGTTTCCAAAATATTGTAGTCATGTCCTGCTTTTTTGTTTTGAGCCAACGGACGTTGTTTTTCGCTATTCTTTCCAGCCATCCGAACCAGACCTTTCTATTTGCGACGCTTGTTATTGTTTCGACCGCCCTTATAATACGGCTTGTTGCCTTTCCTGTAATCCTTCTTCTTGTCAAATCCAGAGCGTTTTCCGCCACGTTTGTGATCATCCTTGCCATGACGGCGGTTATCGCGATTTCCCTGACGACGAGGCGGCAGTTCAGGAAGTTCAACGCCTTCAAGCAGATCAGAGGTCGGTGCCTTGTCCAAATCAAGAAGCTTAAAATTGATTTCCTTCTGTTCAACGTTGACGTCAAGCAATTTTACGCGCACAGGCTGACCGATGCGATACGTCTTGTGCTTGTTGCGTCCGACCAGTGCCATATGCTTTTCGACAAAAACATAGTAGTCATCACCGATTTCGCTGATATGAATCAAGCCCTCGACCGTATTGTCCAATTCAACGAACATGCCGAATTTCGTTACCGAACTGACCATTGCGTCAAATTCTTCGCCTACGTGGTCTGCCATGTATTCGGCTTTCTTCATTGCATCCGTATCACGTTCGGCATCGATTGCACGGCGCTCCATCTGCGAGCAATGCGTTGCGACTTCCGGAAGCTCGTCACGAAAGACTGCCTGAGAATCTTCCGAAAGTCCATGTTCAGCATAATAATGAGCCATGCGATGCACCATCAGGTCAGGATAACGTCTGATTGGAGACGTAAAGTGCGTATAGTCGGTTGCGGCAATTCCGAAATGTCCAAGCGGTTCTGGAGAGTATTTTGCCTGTTGCATTGAGCGCAGCAACATAACCGAAACAACGGCTTCTTCCGGGCGTCCGGCAACCTTCTTCAAGATATTCTGCAACATTTTTGGCGTGATATCGTGCGTTGACCCCGTAGCTTCGACACCGATTGCAGACAACAACTCAAAGAATCGTTTGATTTTTTCTTCCTTTGGCGTTTCATGAATGCGGTAAAGAAACGGCACATCTGCCTTGTTGAAGTGTGCGGCAACAGTTTCATTTGCCGCAAGCATGAACGATTCAACCATGCGTTCGCTTGTTCCGCGTTCGCGAAGCTCGATGTCGACTGCGTGACCTTTTTCGTCAACGATGATCTTTGCTTCATTTTCTTCAAATTCGATGGCACCGCGTCTTTTACGCATTTTGAGCAGAATCTTATGCAATTCGCCCATCGTTTCAAACATCGGCACAAGATCCTTATATCTTTCCATCGTCTTTTCATCATGCGATTCAAGAATCTTGTTGATGGCAATATAAGTCATTCGTTCCGTTGTCTTGATGACGCTTGGATAAATTTCATGCGCAATGACTTCGCCTTCAGGAGTAATTTCCATATCGCACGAAAGGGCCAGGCGGTCCACCTTTGGATTAAGCGAGCAGATTCCGTTTGACAGTTTGGCCGGAAGCATTGGAATCACCCGATCCGTCAAATACACGGAGGTTCCGCGCGAAAATGCCTCATCGTCAAGCGGGGTCCCGGGCGTGACATAATGAGAAACGTCAGCAATATGGACACCTAAATGATAGTTTCCGTTCGGCAATTTCCAAGCAGTTACTGCATCATCCAAGTCCTTTGACTCGATTGCATCAATCGTAACGAGTTTTTGATCGCGAATATCGCGACGCCCCTTCATCTCTTCTTCCGTGACATGGTCAGGAATTCCAGCTACCTGCTCCATGACCTCTTCAGGAAACTCAGAAGGTATCTTGTGCTGATAAACGATTTGCAGAATATCGATGCCAGGATCGTTGACGTTTCCGATGACTTTAACTGCCACTCCCTTTAAGATGCCGGGAACGTGCGGATCGGGATAAGCCGTAATATCAGCCAGAACGACTTCGCCTTCAACGGGATGCAGCCCGCTGTCTTCCAACAGGAAACGATATGAGGACAGTTTCTTGTCCTTAAGATGAATCTCACCAAGGATTCCTGCCGGATAAGTTGCATCGGGATCGACAAAAAACGAGCCGACGACCTGCGTCAAATTATGCTCGACAATCGCAACGACTTTCCCGTCCGGCCGCTTGCCTGAAGCCTCATCGCCGGGAGTCAGCATCTCAACTTCAACTTCATCACCATTAAGAGCCGATAAGGTTTGAGTCGGATTGATGAAAAAGTCCGGTTGTTCCGGATCAACCGTGACAAATCCAAAGCCGCGGTCATTGGCATGGAAAATACCCGTGAATTTTGGCAATGAATTATCCTGGGCCAATGTGAATGCCCCGTTTTGATTCAAAGTAATCTGCTTGTCATGTTCCATTTGCGCAATTGCCTGAACGACAAATTTGAATGACACGCTGTCATTCATCTTAAGTCCTTCAGCTAATTCACGTACCGTAAATTCCTGACCTGGACACTCTTTGAAGCGTGCCAGTAATTTTTCAATAATCTTCTCTTTTTCCATTGACTTCCTCGTTTTCGTTTTTTATTGTTATTTTCATTTTTTAGATTAAAAAAACTCCCTGATAACCTAATATTACGCAGGGAGCCAACTCTCAGTTAGTGTGAAGAAATGTAAACCAACGCTAATGCTAAAGCGAAGAATACGATTCCTAAAACAGTGGTAACTTTTTGCATGAATGCTTCAAATCCGCGCGGCTTTTGCTTGCTGAAAAGGTCAGCAGCACCACCGGATAATGCCGTCGATGCATTATCTGTCTTAGCAGGCTGCATCATGACAGAAATAATGATCAAAACAGAATCAATCATTAACAGTGTTAAGAGCGTATTGTACAACAGGGTACCCTCCTTACCCGCTTTGGTAAACTACATCTACTCTAATTTAGCATATATTTCATAATTTTTCCAGTTAATTATTATTTTGCTCAAAGGCATTGGCATCAATCGCCCTTCTGATTCTCGAGCGCTCTGAATGAGAGACAAGCACAACCAGCGTGTCCCCGCTTCTGATCACCGTATCTCCGTGTGGCAAAAGTTCCCTTTCGCCTCGTCTGATTGAAATCAACAGCGATTCTTCTGGCCAATTGATGTCTCTGACCTGCTTATCCTGCAAGAACGAACCGACAAAAACCGGAATTTCCAAGCGATCCTTAAAATCGCCATGAACTTTGGCATTCTTGGATTTTTTCAGAATATCATCAAGCATTGCCGCATAGATCGGCTCACCCCGAAGCAGGTCAACGACCGTATATGCAACAAGTGCGACAACGGCTAACGGCATCAGGTGCTTGATCGACCCGACCATTTCGGTTACCAGCAAAATTGCCGTGAACGGAGCCTTTGAAATGCAGGCAAAATAGCCTGCCATGGCATAAATTATGAAGTTGACGACGTATATTCTGGGCATCAGCCCGATATCAGCCATAAACGAGCCGTAAAGTCCGCCTAAAATTGCACCGAGCGACAGAATCGGCAGGAAAATCCCGCCCGGAAGCCCGGAACCAAATGACACGGTCGAAAACAGCAACCGTAAAATGAAAAGCCCGAGAAAAATCGTTGTCGTCGTCGGATGACTTCCCAATGCTATAATGAGCGAATTTCCGCCTCCAAGAGTCGAAGGAAACAAGAGACCGATTGGAACAAGAATAATCAACGGAACGATTCCATGAAGCCATCGCGGAAATTTGAAGATTTTATTATAAACCTTGGGAACTCCCAAAGTGAATTTGTCATAAACGAGGCCTGACAACCCCAGGAAAATTCCCAAGATAATCAAATGGAAGTACTGCCACAAAGGAAGCGTATGGCTGTATGCCATGTGAAGCACGGGCGTCATTCCAAAGAAATAAAGCGACACAAGATTAGCCGTCACAGAGGCTGATAACGCCGTTGTCCAAATCAATGGAGAGAAATTATGATAAATCTCTTCGGTCACAAACAGTGACGCCGCAATCGGAGCGTTGAACGCAGATGACAAGCCCGCTGCCGCACCACCGGCAATCATCACGCGTAATCCCGTTCCCTTAAGTCTGGTCTTTTCGCCAAAGCCTTGTCCAACTGCCGCCCCAAGCTGAATTGACGGGCCTTCTCTTCCAAGAAAAAGACCGGATCCAATCGAAAGAACTCCGCCAATCCACTTTCGGAAAAGAATTGACTTCCAACTCAGTTCAAGTTCTCCTTCAAGCTGCCCTTCAACTTGAGGGATGCCGGAACCGCTGATGTTTGGTTCATCCTTAATGAATTTTGCATTTACCAGCCAGACAGCGATAAAAAACAAAAAAAGCAGCAGCATCCAGGTCGGCTTTTCAAACCCTGCAGAAAATACGATTTTAACAACCCTCAGCATATTTTCAATGCACAGTCTGAATAAACTGATGACAAAACCGGCAATGACTCCGACAACTGCACCACGCCAAATAAAATGAAACCGCGTCTTATCCAATTGAAGAGTTTCCATAAAAATCCCCCATCTATCGAAGCAGTCAATGCTGCTTCAAAAATATGTACAAACAAAACAAGGAACCTTAAAATAAGGTCCCTTGTTTCGCGGATCATTAATCCTGATTAGTCAATCAACTAATTATTTTTCTTCGATTGCTTGACGTGCTTGTTCGCTCAAGTTGTAGAAGGATTGGATACCCTTGTATTGAGCAACGTTTTCTGTCAATTGATCTTCGATTCTCATCAATTGGTTGTACTTGGCAATACGATCTGTACGGCTCATAGAACCTGTCTTGATTTGGCCGGCGTTTGTAGCAACGACAAGATCAGCAATCGTTGTATCTTCCGTTTCGCCTGAACGGTGTGAAACGATAGCCGTGTAGCCAGCTTCCTTAGCCATTTCGATGGCTTCGACAGTTTCTGTCAAAGTACCGATTTGGTTAAGCTTGATCAAGATTGAGTTTGCGCAACCCATGCGGATACCCTTTGCAAGGTATTGTGTGTTCGTAACGAAGAAGTCGTCACCAACAAGTTGAACCTTCTTGCCAAGTTCAGCCGTAATCGTCTTCCAGTCATCCCAGTTGTTTTCATCGATAGGATCTTCGATTGAGATGATTGGGTACTTGGCAACCAAGCCTTCAAGATACTTGATGAATTCTTCCGTTGTGAATTCTTCCTTTGTTGACCAGCGAAGAACATACTTGCCCTTTTCTGCATCCCAAAGTTCTGAAGAAGCAACGTCGATGGCGATGGAAACATCCTTGCCTGGCTTGTAACCAGCAGCTTCGATAGCCTTGATCAAGTATTGAAGAGGTTCTTCGTTGTTGGCAAAGTCAGGTGCGAAACCACCTTCGTCACCAACAGAAGTTTCCTTGCCGTCAGCAGCAAGCAAGTTCTTCAAGTTATGGAACGTTTCAGAACCCATGCGGATAGCTTCCTTGACTGACTTGGCACCAACAGGCATGATCATGAATTCCTGGAAGTCAACCTTGTTGTCAGAGTGTGCACCACCGTTGATGACGTTCATCATTGGTGTTGGCAATACGTGAGCATTGAAGCCGCCCAAGTAGTTGTACAAAGGTACTTGCAATTCGTCAGCAGCAGCACGTGCGCAAGCGATAGAAACAGCCAGGATGGCGTTGGCACCGAGCTTGCCCTTGTTAGGCGTGCCGTCCAATGCGATCATAGCCTTATCGATGGCAACTTGGTCCGTTACTTCGTAGCCAACGATTTCCTTTGCGATAACGTTGTTTACATTAGCAACGGCCTTTGTAACGCCCTTGCCCATGAAGCGAGACTTGTCACCGTCACGCAATTCAACAGCTTCGTGTTCGCCTGTGGAAGCACCAGAAGGAACGATTCCACGACCAAATGCACCAGCTTCCGTATAAACTTCAGCTTCAACTGTTGGATTGCCACGTGAGTCCAAAACTTCGCGAGCATAAATTTCTGTAATTGCAGACATGAGTTATTACTCTCCTTTAAGTTAATTGACTTGAGACAAACTGTCTTCAGTGTTATTTTATCTGTTTTTAGCCACAGTTGCAAACAATTTTACGCTGTGACGTCAAATTATTAGTCCTTGAAATGAACCAATTGCAAATATGATTCAGGAACGAGTGAAGCACCGCCGACAAGACCGCCATCGATGTCTTCCTTAGCCATAAGTTCCTTAACGTTGGCAGGCTTTACGGATCCACCGTATTGGATGCGAACCTTGTCTGCAACTGTTTGATCATAAAGATCTGCAACCGTCTTGCGAATTACTGCGCAAATTTCTTCAGCCTGGTCAGCCGTAGCCGTCTTGCCTGTGCCGATTGCCCAGATTGGTTCGTAAGCAATGACCAGACTGGCAACTTGGTCAGCCGTCAAGCCTTCCAGGGCAGCCTTGATCTGGCCTTCAACCCATTCTTCCGCCTTGCCGGCTTCACGTGTTTCCAACGTTTCGCCGCAGCAGATGATAGGTGTCATGCCGTTGGCAAAGATTGCCTTTGCCTTCTTGTTGATGTCTTCATCTGTTTCGTGGAAATAATCACGACGTTCGGAGTGGCCGATGATTACGTAATCAACGCCCATTTCCTTCAAAACTTTAGGAGAAGTTTCACCAGTGAAGGCACCCTTGTCTTCAAAATAGCAGTTTTCAGCAGCTACTTTTAATTCAGAGCCCTTGGCATTTTCAAGCAATGCGGGAAGGTCAACTGCAGGAGCAGCAATAACGGATTCAACTTCAGAAGATGCTGGCAACTGATCCTTGACAGCCTTTACGAATTCAGCTGTTTCTTCAGGATTCATGTTCATTTTCCAGTTACCTGCAAGAATTGGTGTACGCACTTATAATCATCCTTTCAGGAAATTATTGCCGAAGCGCATTCGACAAAAGATTCAAAATTATTTTTCAGAAAGTACTGCAATGGCAGGCAATGTCTTGCCTTCAAGGTATTCAAGAGAAGAACCGCCACCAGTAGAAACGTGTGAAAGCTTGTCAGCGATGCCGAGTTGCTTTGCAGCAGCAACTGAGTCGCCACCACCAACGATTGTCGTTGCATCTGAAAGCGTAGCTAAGAATTCGCCCAATGCGAGCGTGCCCTTTGCAAAGTTAGGCATTTCGAAGACGCCCATAGGTCCGTTCCAGACAACGGTCTTGGCATCCTTCAACGTTTCCTTGAACAATTCAACAGACTTTTCGCCGACATCAAGTGCCATGTAGCCGTCAGGAATGTCACCTTCAACCGTCTTGTATTCAGCATCGTTTGCAAACTTGTCTGCAACAACGTTGTCTACTGGCAACACAAGCTTGTCGCCGGCCTTTTCGATAAGTTCCTTGGCCAATTCAACCTTATCGTCTTCAACAAGAGAACTGCCGACAGCAATGCCCTTTGCCTTGTAGAACGTATATGTCATGCCACCGCCGACGATAACCTTGTCGGCCTTTTCAAGAAGGTGGTTGATGACGCCGATCTTTGAAGATACCTTTGAACCGCCCAGGATGGCAACAAATGGACGTACAGGGTTGTCAACGGCATCGCCCAGGAACTTGATTTCCTTTTCCAAAAGGTAGCCTGCAACGGCATCCTTGCCATTTGCCTTCATTGCTTCGGAAATACCAACGTTGGAAGCATGTGAACGGTGTGCCGTACCGAAGGCATCGTTTACGAACACATCGCCAAGAGATGCCCAGTACTGACCAAGTTCAGGATCATTGCCGGATTCCTTCTTGCCGTCAAGATCTTCAAAACGTGTATTTTCAACAAGGATAACGTCGCCGTTGTTCATGTTGGCAATTGCATCTTCCAATTGTGCACCGCGCGTAACAGGCACGAATGTTACAGGCTTGCCCAAAAGGTCTGCCAGGTGTTCTGCAACTGGTTTCAAAGACAAGTTTGCCTTGTCTTCTTCAGTCTTCACACGACCAAGGTGTGAGAACAGGACAGCCTTGCCGCCCTTTTCCGTAATGTACTTGATTGTCGGCAAAGCAGCAACCATACGGTTGTCATCACCGATAACGCCGTCCTTGATAGGAACATTAAAGTCAACACGGATTAAGACTTTCTTGCCTTCAAGGTCTTTTAAGTCTTCAACTGTAAGTTTAGCCATGAAAGAAAACCTCCAAAAATTTTGATAGATAAACCTATATATAATAAAAGGCGAGAGGAGTTGCCTCCCCCCGCCTCAAACAACCTGCAAAAGCAAGTTAATGATTTTAGCCTAAGCTAGCTTATTAAAGCATGCTTGCAAATTTTTCCAATGTACGGATCATTTGTGCTGTAAAGCCAGATTCGTTGTCGTACCATGCAACAACCTTAACAACTTGGCCGTCGCCTTCGCCAACAACTTGTGTTTGTGTTGGGTCAAATACAGAGCCAAATGTTGTGCCGATGATGTCTGAAGATACGATGCCGTCAGCATTGTAACCGAAGGAAGCGTTGTTTTCCGTAACCTTCTTTACGGCTGCATTGACTTCGTCAGCTGTTACTTCCTTGCCAAGTGTAGCAACCAATTCTGTCAATGAACCTGTGATAACAGGAACACGTTGTGCATGGCCGTCAAGTTTGCCGTTCAATTCAGGAACAACCTTGCCGATAGCCTTTGCAGCACCTGTTGAGTGAGGAATCGTGTTTTGAGCAGCAGCACGAGCGTTGCGTACGTTACCCTTGCGGTCTGGACCATCTTGAAGCTTTTGTGTAGCTGTGTAGGCATGGATTGTTGTCATTGTACCAGCCTTGATGCCGAATGCATCGTTAACAGCCTTTGCAAGAGGTGCCAAGCAGTTTGTTGTACATGAAGCAGCAGAAACGATCTTGTCTTCTGGAGCCAATGTATCATCGTTAACACCGTAAACGATTGTCTTCATGTCGCCAGCTGGAGCTGAAACAAGAACCTTCTTGGCACCGGCATTGATGTGTGCTTGTGCCTTTTCTGGGGATGTGTAGAAACCTGTTGATTCAAGAACCAAGTCTACGCCATCGTTCTTAACCCAAGGAATGTTGTTTGCGTCTGCTTCTGCGTATACAGGGATTTCCTTGCCGTTAACAACAAGTGCATGTTCTGTAGCGGAAACTTCGCCAGCAAAGTTACCATGAGCTGTATCGTACTTCAACAAGTGTGCCAACATTGCTGGAGATGTCAAGTCGTTGATGGCAACAACTTCCAAATCCTTAGATGTTTCAGCAATACGACGGAATGCCAAACGACCGATACGGCCAAAACCATTAATACCTACTTTAGTAGTCATAACTAAAATTTCCTCCTTTAGGAAATAAAAATTTATTTTAAAAAGCAACAAATCCCTGTAGTGAAATTCACTGCCCTTTTAAAATCGTCTTTGCGGCACCTTCGTCAGTTACCAGATACGTCTGACTCGGTGCGTGGTGCATATATGCCGCAATCGCCTTGGCTTTTGAAACGCCTCCGGCAACGGCAATTATGCAATTCATCGAAGCAAGATCCCTGAGCTGCAGCCCGACACGCGGTATTTTATAAACCACCTTGCCGTCTTCATCGAAGAAATACCCGAAAGCTTCTCCGACAGCCCTGCGACTCTTCAGCAGATCAATCTGCTCATCACTCATCGAGCGGCGGTGGGCCATATGCAAGGCCTCACCGATGCTATGCAAAACTGCATTGCTATGCTCAATCAGTTCAACGACATCCTGAACCGCCGGCTCTTTCAAAAGAGTCTTGAAAGTCGTCTCGCTTACCTGCTCTGGCACATAGAGCGACCGGTGACTTCCACCAGTGCAAAGCGCCATCTGAGCACAAACGTTATTTGCTTGAATATCGACTCTTTCGCCGACACCGCCTCTGGCAGGGACAAACAGCAACTCACGCCCTTCTGCGACTTCGGATGTCAGGCACGTCGCAACGCGTGCCATCGTTGTCCCGCCCATCGCGGCGATGATGTTCTTCCCGAGCGGAAGCAAAGTCTTCAAAGTGTCCGTGACTGTCTTTCCCATGGCATCAACAACCTTGCCGTTGTCATCGCAGTTGCCGGGAACAACCAGGCAACGCTCAATGCCAAGCTTCTTGCTGAGTTCCTTTTCCAATTGCTGAATTCCTAAAAGCGAATCCATAAAAGCCGACAATCCCAGGATTGTCTTATGACCCTTGTCCGTGAGAATCATTCCCGATTTAGTCGAAGAAATCAATTCGTACTTGCGCAGAAGATCCGTTTCCGTCCGCAAGACTCTTTCACTCATGCCCAAGGTCTGTGCCAATGATCTGCGTCCAACCGGCTCCTGCCACGCAACATTCTTCAATATCGTGTAACGCCTGCTCATGACCTCGATCATATCTGGAACGATTGCTTCGATCCATTCTATCTCTTGGTGCATTTTAAGTCTCTCTTTCCTGCGGGACGTATAACGTCCAATGGTGTCAATTTGCGACCCAGTAAGCTAAAGAAAAAAAGTACAACAACAATTATATCATTCTGAATTGTTCTCATACCTCAATCACACCTTGAATTATATCAGTTACCCTTACAATTTGCAAGCCTCAAACATGTTCAAATCAAATAAAAAAACGGAAAAACACTTATCCAGACAAGTGTTTCACCGTTTTTTACGAACATTTAAAATTATCTCATGCATTTAAAACAGATATCTTCGAACTTACTGCATGCTAACATTTAAAATCAGGCCCATATTTGGAACAATCGAAATATTTCAAAAAACTCAATGACGCCTGCGAAAACTTGATGCCGGAATGCCAAGCTGCTCTCTGTATTTTGCAAGCGTCCGGCGGGACACTTTCAGCCCCTCTTCCTTCATCTTATCCACGATTTTCTGATCGGACAAGGGGTGTTTCTTGTCTTCCTTTTCAACAATCAGGCGGATCTTCTGCTGAATCTCATCAGCGCTTACGTCTTCACCGTTTTCTCCCGCACAGGAAACAGCATGGGAAAAGAACGCCTTCAGTTCCATGACCTTTCCCTCATATAACAGGTACTTTCCGCTGACAGCCCTGCTGACCGTTGACTCGTGAAGCTGCAGTTTCCGGGCCGCATCACGCAGCAGAAAAGGCTTTAGAGGCCGATTGACTTCGGCAAAGAAGTCATGCTGACGCTCAACAATCAGGCGCCCCAATCGAAGCAGCGTGCTTCCGCGCATCAGGACGTCTTCCTGAATCCTCTCGAATTCGTGCCGCTTTTCTTTCAGATAATCCAAAACATGCTTGTCAGAACTGTTTTTCAAGCTTTCATAATACTCCGTCTTAAAGCGAATCTCCGGATTGCCCTCTTTGGTCAATTTGACTTCAAGGCTTCCGTCAGACTTCTTTTCGACAACCAGATCGGGCTCGATATAACCGACTTCGCTTTGATCATAGATTGCCCCCGGCGCAGGCGTCAGAGTCTGGACGTAATCAAGAATCTTCTGCACCTCTCCAATTGAAATGCAGTGCTTTTCAGCTATTTTCGACCACTTGCGGTTTGTAAAGTCTTCAAAATCCTCTTTGAGGATTTTCTCTGCATTCAACGGTGCAGAACTGTCATATTGAACCTGCAGAATCAAGCACTCCTGCAAGTTCCTGGCCCCTGTTCCGGGAGGATCGAGCTGCTGCAGAAGCGTAAGCGCATCAAGCATCAGTACCTTGTCAATGCCTTTTTCCCTTGACAGCTTTTCCAGATCAGCTCTTAAATATCCGTTTTGATCAAGCTGAGAAATAAAATAAACAACCATGTCCCTGATTGGCGTCTTTCTCATCGTCAGCCTCACCTGATCCATCAGATAATCGAACAGTGACTGAGATTTCTTCTCCACCGCAAATTCTGCAATGTCATGCTCTCCCTGATGATCAAGCCCGCCTGTCATATATGAACGCGGCTCATTGACAATCATGAACGGATTTTCAAGTTCGACGTCTGCAAGAAAATTACGCAGGTCTTCGGAGCCGTACTTTAAAATTCGAATTGACTGCTGCATCTGCTGTGTCATTGCCAGTTTCTGAATCTGCCTTTGCTGTTGGCCCAATCCTTGTTTCAAGTCCAAAAACTCACCTTCTTTCAAAAAATATTCTTGTAATTCATAAGATATTAGACTAAAATATATAGGTACGCACCGCTAGTGTAATGGATCGCACGCAAGATTCCGGTTCTTGTAATCTGGGTTCGACTCCCAGGTGGTGCATAATTATTATTAGAACGCTTTCACAATGAATTGTCAAATCTTTTTTATTCAGGGTGCTTCAGAAACGTCTTTCTGAAGCGCCTTTTCTATTACTCCCACTGCTGAAGGTCAGCATAGTCTGCGGCCGGTTGAAAATTTTTTCTGTTTTTCAGGTGCATATGATTTGACCATTTTTGACCTATGAGTTAAACTAGCAATACAAACAGTTGAGTGATAAACTATTACATAGTCAGTTTAACAATCAGGAGGCTTTCAATATGAACTTAGTTCCTACAGTCATCGAACAGTCCGCACAGGGCGAACGCGCCTATGACATCTATTCACGTCTTTTGAAGGACCGCATCATCATGGTTTCAGGTGAAGTAACGGACGACATGGCAAATGCCGTCATCGCACAGCTTCTCTTCCTTGATGCCCAGGATTCTGAAAAGGACATCTACATGTACATCAACTCGCCGGGCGGATCAGTTTCCGCCGGTCTTGCCATCTATGACACGATGAACTTCGTCAACGCCGACGTTCAGACAATTGTCATGGGCATGGCCGCTTCAATGGCCTCAGTCCTTTCAACGGCAGGCGCAAAGGGCAAGCGCTTCGCCCTTCCGAACTCGGAAATCATGATTCACCAGCCTCTTGGCGGTGCACAGGGCCAGTCAACCGAGATTCAGATTGCCGCAGAGCACATCCTGAAGACGCGCAAGTTGATCAACCAGATTCTGGCAGATCATTCCGGTCAGGACATCGAAACAATCAACAAGGATACGGAACGCGACAACTTCATGACGGCTCAGCAGGCCGTGGACTATGGTCTCATCGACGGCATCATGAAGAACAAGAAGAAGCTCAAGTAGTCAAGACATGAAAAGAGGCCATGCTCATCCGGGCATGGCCTCTTTTCATGTCTTCAGACGGACTTCAGTCTCCCGTCCTCAAGCAGCAGTCTCCGGTCGGCAACGTCCAGGAAGCTGTCGTCATGTGAAACGACGATGACGGTCTTCCCCTCATCACTCAACCTTCTCATTATCTCCCTTACTGCACGGGCATTCTGACGGTCAAGATTGCCCGTCGGCTCATCTGCAATCAGTATGTCAAAGGGCTTGAGCAGCGCGCGGGCAATTCCCGCACGTTGCTTTTCTCCGCCGCTCAGCTCAGGCACCTTCCTGTTCAAGACATCCTCTGCCAGTCCGACCTTCTCAAGAACCTCTGCCATTTTACGTCTGTCAGCCCTCCTGTCCGCAAGCCGCAGATTTTCTTCCACGCTCCTGTCATCCAGCAGAAAATAGTTCTGGAAAACAAACGAAAAACGACTTCCCCAAAGGTCAGGGACACTGTATTTGTCAAGACTGCGAC